>JBIKTO010000350.1:0-3476 GCA_044348065.1 Cyanobium sp. | reverse complement strand
AGGTGCTGGACGCCGGCGAAGTCGTAGCCGTTCAGCAGCGCCTCGGTCTCCGGGCGGGAGAAGTCGCCCATGGCGCCATCGAAGATCTCCGCCCGCTGCGGATGGCGCTGATACCACTCGAAGATGCCCATGCCGTAGCGGTGGCGGAAGGCGTTCTCGCCGCTGCGCACGCTGTGGAGCAGATCGTCCCAGCTGAGGTAGTGCTCCTCGCCGAGCATGCGGGCGAACTGGCGCAGGGAGCCGGGGTGGTCGCTGCGCAGCAGCTCGGCCAGGGGGGTGAGGGCGAAGTGGCGCGGCGTTGTTTCCTGGAACAGGCCCAGGCTGGCCAGACCCCGCAGCAGCCGGAAGAGGGCGTCGGCGCCGCAGGCAGCAGCGAGGCTTTCCACGCTCTGCTCGCCAGCGGCCAGCTGATCCGCCACCCCCAGCTCGGCGGCCACGTGGATCATCTGGGTCACCCAGGCGCCACTGGCCATCGCCAGCAGCTGGTCGGTGGGGGTGAGCGCGGGCGGGCCGGGCTTGGCGGGGGGCATGGGCGACGCGGGGCGAGGGCACTCCTGCGGTAGCGCCGCCGGGGCCGGCTGTCACCGGCCTGTGCCGTGGGGTGATCGCCGCCGAACGGCTGGATCGGCAGGCCCTGCATCAGCGTGGTTCCCATCCCAGGTCCACCTGAGGGCTGGGCGCCTGGCCATCCGGGAAATTCTCAGCCTCGACAGCGTTTTCAATGGGTACCGACGCTTCCGGCGCGATCCCTGCCTGCCGGTGAATCTGCAGGAGTGAGCCGAGGCGGCGGCGCCGCCGTCAGGGTGAGGTCCCGATCAGCGCAGCAGACGAATCTCCAACGGCAGAGCCAGCTCGGCCCAGACGCGATCACAGGTGAGCACGGGCAGGCTGAGGCGCAGCGCCAGGCTCAGGCAGGCGCGATCTGCCAGCGACAGGCCGTGCCTGCGGGTCTGGGGCCAAAGCTGGGCGGCCATGTCGGCATCCGCCGCCGAAAACGGCTCCACCCTCAGCCCCAGGGCCTGCAGATCCTCCCGCAGTCCTGCCACCTCCACGTCAGCAGACAGGGCCTTCTGCATCACCTCGGCCCAGTTCACGCTCGAGAGCACGGCGGCATCAATCCAGCTATCCACCGCCTCGGCGCCAGGCTCCTGCCTGAGATAGGCCAACAGCGCGGAAGCATCCAGCACCACCTCCATCAGGCCCCTTCCCGCTGGGCCTCCCGGCGGCGTTCGGCGAGCAGTTCATCCACCAGCTGGCGATCAGCCGGCACCCGGGCGAAGCGCGAGCGCAGGCGCTGCTTGATCGTTTCGGGCTTCTCCAGCACCAACCGGCCCTGCTCCTGCCGTGCCACCAGGGTGTCGCCATCGGCCAGCCCCAGGGACCGGCGCAGGGCTGCGGGGATCACCAGACGCCCCTGACGCCCGAGACTCACCTCCACCGGCCTGGCGGGCAGGGTCATGGCATGGATTGCGGCTTGTGCCACGTTATCGCCGGCGTGGCACACGTGCCGCACCCTGCTTGGATCTCGGCCCGGTCAGGGCCAGGCAGTCGCTTCCCTCTTGAAGCGTCACCCTCTGGTGGCACATGTCTCGTCGGTCAGCCATTGGCAGAGTGGCTTTCTGCAGGGTTCGGGTGGAATGGCTGTCAACATCAAGAGCCCCCGGATGATCCTCGCCACCTCGGTGCTGATCGTGATCCTCCAGCGGCAGCCCGGCTGGGAGGGGCATCAGTAGAGGTTGGAAGACGCCCCACTGCTGCCCATCTCCAGCCCTGGCTTGTGGGTTGCCCATGGTTGCCCTTGATGGTGCACTTGGATGGCGGTGGCTGGGCGTGCCAGGAGGTGGATCGCTGGCATTCCCGTCACGTGGGAATGACTCCGCTGAACCGCCCGCTAACCCGCCGGTCCACTGGCCGCCAACCAGGCGTTCAGGTCGTCGACGCCTTGAAAATCGAGCAATGCCTCCGCCAAGGCCTCCAGCTGCGGCAGGGGCAGGGCGCGGATGCGGGCCTCCTGTGGGGCGGTGAGGTCACCGCAGCGGCGGCGCAACTGGCGCAAGGTGATTTCGAGTTCACCGGTTTTCAGTCCCTGCTCCAGGCCCTGCTCCAGCCCTTGCTCGCGCCCGAGCTCCCTTCCCCGTTGCTCACCCAGCCCAAAGATCTCCTTGTAGGCCACGCTTTGGCTGAAATCCTCCAGGGTGATGCCGGCCATGGCGCAGATCTCCGGGATGGGGCGTGATGTGAAGCGTGCCAACAAGATAGCGGCGGTGGCATCGGCGATCTGGGGCTCCAGCTCGGTTCCGGCAACCGCCCGGCGGATCTCGGCGGTGGTGGTTGGTAGCTGGTCCTCTCTCTCCAGTAACAACGCCAAGGTGCGCAGCAGCGGTGGGGCGTTGGGATCGGCCAGGGCGGGCCGCAGCTCCAGCCAGCGCACCCGGTGCTCCAGAAACTCGGCCACCGGCTCCGGATCGCCAAAGGCCAGGGTGCGCCTCGGGCAGATCACAACCACCTGCCAGCGGCGTACCGATTGGTGTTCCTGCAGGAAGCGTCCGGATTCGGCGTAGAGGCGCCGCAAAAACTCCGGATCGGCTCCCATCTGGTTTTCCAGCACCAGGGCCGGCAGGTTGCTGGCCTCCGGCTCGGCCAGAAACACCCCATCGGGCCGATGCTCCAAGGCCTTGAACACCGGCGCCAGGAAGCGGTAGCCGCCCGTTCCGGTCGCCGCCAGATCAGGGAGCAGCTGCAGGATGCGATTGGGTTGGGTTTGGAACAGCCAGTGGAAGAGCTTGTCGCTGGCGCTCATGCTGCGGATTGGGGGGCCATCAACATCTTGGTTCGGCTAGACGACCTTCATGCCTCGCCGGCCTCCTCTTCGTCCAGGGGCCGCTGGTCCATCAGCGTGAGGAAGGCCCGCAATCGGGATCGGTGGGCGGCAGAGGGGTCGAGCTGCACTCGGGCGCAAAGCAATGCTGCTTGATCAAGGCGCTCAAAGCTCTTTCTCTGGCGTTCTCGCGCCTCAGCTGCTCGGTTTCTTTCGCGATCTGCTCGATATCTTTCTCGATCAGCGCGATATCTTTCTCGATCCGCTTCGTGCGCTCCTCGATCTCGCGCACGGGTCGCCAGTTGAGCGTCGATAAAAACTGTCGCCACCGAGGCAGCGACGAGGGGGATTCCCCACGGCTGGGGGATGGGGAGGCGGAAGTCGCCGAGGTTGATGGGGTCATAGGAGGTGAACAGGGCGATCAGACCAAGAATCAGGCCGCCGCCGGCCTGCAGGCCACCGAGCTGATCGAGGCCGGGTCAGGGGCGCTGTGTTGCTGGTAACTCTGGCGGAGCTGCGGGCAACGCGCTGTCAGCGGGGGCGTCAGGGGTGCTGGGCGGGGAAGGGGGCACAGGCGGCGGCAGGCAACAGGGAGCCCGGGGCTTCTTCCCTCTCAGTTCCACCCTGTGCAACTCGGCGTCTAACCTGCCGTCATGCC
>JBIKTO010000349.1:0-3492 GCA_044348065.1 Cyanobium sp. | reverse complement strand
CCCGGTTGGCCATCACGCGCCCCTCCCATTCCTTCGGGTTCTCGCTGATCCGGCTGGTCCCATTCGCACCCCTGCGGATCTGCTCAGCTTGGGTGCTTTTGCGTGTTTCTACGGATGCGGCTAGTACCCATGTTCTTGTATTCTTAGGAAGTGGTCAGAAGCCCTGCCCCGCAGGCGCTCCGGCCACCTGCCACTCCGTTTTTTCTCCTCACACTCTGCCATGGGTTTGCTCCTTCCAGGGGCCGCAGATGCGGCCCCGCAGCCGCCGCTTTGCCTGCTGCCGGATCCCTCCCTGCCTCACCCCTCGCCCCGCTCCCATTGCCGCGCCCTGGTGGTGGTGGCCGGTGGTGGCCGTGATCTCGATTGGTCGCCCCTCTCGATCGCCGCCGCCCTCAGCTCCGCCGCCGCCGGCCGGCTGGTGCAGCTGCTGCTCCACGGCGGTGCCCGTGGTGCCGATCGCGCCATCGAGGCCGCCGCCCATCGCCTCGGCTGGCCCGTGGAGGCCATGCCCGCCCAGTGGGCCCGCTATGGCCTGGCGGCCGGCCCGGTGCGCAATGGCCAGATGCTCCGCCGCGCCACAGAAGAAGCCGCCACCCACGGCCGCACCGCGCCCACCGGCGTGCTGGTGGTGGCCTTCCCGGGCCGCAGCGGCACCGCCTCCCTCCTGCAGCAGGCCCACCGCCTCCAGGGGCGTTCGCCCCTCCCCATCGAAATCCTCGATCTGGGGGCGGGGGCGGGGGCATAGCCCCCTTTGCGGCGGGGGGAACACCTCTGGCCCGCCGCCCCTCTCCTCTGGCCCCTGGCCCCTGGCCATCGGGGGCACTCTCCACTTCTCACGCTCATGTCTGTCGCCTTCCCCATCACCGCCCCTCCACCCGCGGAAACCCCGCGGGGCCCTTCCCTCTGGGAGCTCGGCGCCGAACTCCAGGCAGAAACCCGCTGGATCGCCCAGCTCGCTGAACGCCTCCACACCGACGACGAGGCCGACCACGCCCAGGCGGTGGCCGATCTGGAGGAATGCCTCGCCGCCGAGGAATCGCGCCGCGAGGCCCTCCAGCGCAAGGCCGATGCCGTCTGCTGGGTGATCGAACGCCTGCGCGGCGATGCCGATTACCACCAGGGCCAGGCCAAACGGTTCACCGCCCTGGCCCGGTCTGAGGCCAGCCGCGCCGAATCCCTGGAGGCCTCCCTGCTCGGCGTGCTCACCCGCCTCTCCCCCGCCGCCACCAGCTTCCGGCTGCTCGATCACAAGCTCACCAGCCGCACCGCCGATTCCGTCGTCATCGACGACCCGGACGCCATCCCCGCCGATCTGGTGACCGTGGCCACCAGCAAGACGCCGGATAAGGCCTCAATCAAGGAGCGGATCAAGGCCGCCATCGCCAAGGCCACCGCTGGCCTGCCCAAAGAGCAAGCCGCTCCCCTGGCCTTCTCCCTGGCCACCACCACCGTGCCCGGCGCCCGCCTCCTCAAACGCCGCCACTGGTCCATCCACTAAGGGCCACAGGCCCCCCCCACTGTCAGCAAAGAAGTCCGCTCGGTCAGACCCGTCCACCAGGGGCCCAACTGACAACCATGCAATCGCCTTATGACGCCGCTCTGCGGGAAGCCGTCCGGATCCGGATGAGCCCTCCGAACCGCGAGAGCGTGGCTGAGATCGACCGTGACACGGGGATCACGGCGCAGACCATCTACAACTGGCGCAGCCAGTGGCAGAAGCAAGGCCAGCTGGTGCCTGCCAGCCCCAAGCCCCCAGAGCAGTGGAGCGCTGCCGACAAGCTGGCGACCGTGATCCAGGCCGCAGGATTGAGCGGAACCGAGCTCGGGTCGTTCTGCAGAGAACGGGGCCTGTACCCCAAGCAGGTTGCGCGTTGGCGCCAGGCCGCTGAGGATGCCAATGGCCCCAGCGCTCCGAGCATGGCTGATCAGCGGGAACTGCAGCGCAAGAATCAGGAACTGATCAGGCGGAATCGCCAGTTGGAGCGTGAACTGCAGAAGAAGGAAAAGGCACTTACGGAGGCAGCAACGCTGCTGTAGCGGAACGCTTCCGCGAAGCGGTTGCTCTCAAAAAAGTTCAACCAGATCTTTCAGCCGGACGAGGAGCCTTGATCCCCTTTGAGGACCGCGGTGCGATCGTCGCACTGCTGGAGGAAGGCATCAGTCGTGGCGTTTCGGCCAAGGCTATTGCTGATCTATTTGGCCTGGCGACACGAACGCTGCGGCGGTGGGGCTTGATGATTCGAGCCCAAGGATTCAGCTGCGATCAACGCAAGGGGTCACCCAGGCATGTGATGCATCGTTTCAGCGAGGAAGAGCGCCAACAGGTGCTCTCCACTGTCAACGATCCACGTTTTGCCGATCTCACACCCAATCAGATCGTGGCGATCCTTGCCGAGGAGGGAATCTATGTGGGTTCAGAGTCCACAATCTACCGCATCATGCGCCAGGAGGGCCTGCTGAATCATCGCGGCAGGAGCCGCCCGCCGCGGGAGCCAAGAGAGCCACCCGTGCTGGAGGCGACGGGCATCCATCAAGTGCTGGCCTGGGATATCACCCTGTTGCCCGGGCCTGTGAAGGGTCAGTTCTACTACCTTTATATGGTGATGGATGTGTGGAGCCGGCGCATCCTTGGCGTCGAGGTGCATGAACGGGAGTGCGGCGAGCTGGCCAAGCATTTCTTTGATCGCGTCTGCCGTGATGAAGGGATCAACTCGCGGTCGTCCACGATCCTGCACGCCGACAACGGAGCAGCGATGCGCTCCTACACCTTGGCCGCCAAGCTGGCTGAACTGGGGATCGAGATGTCATTCTCACGCCCGCGCGTGAGCAATGACAATGCCTATGCCGAGTCGTTATTCCGCACGCTGAAATACCACCAGAGCTACCCACACAGCCGCTTCCGGGATCTTCTCGCAGTACGAGCCTGGGTGGATGGCTTTGTAAAGTGGTACAACGCTGAGCATCGCCACAGTGGCATCAAGTACGTGACGCCGAACCAGCGTCACTACGATGAGGCTGATGCGATCTGCTCGATCAGTCAGCAGACCTATGAGCAGGCTCGCCAACGTCATCCACGCCGCTGGGCCAGAGCCCCACGCGATTGGTCACAACCACAGATCGTGCAGGTGAATCATCCTCGCCCGCAAGATACCGTGGCCGCTTGAACGTCAACAACCCAGGCCCCAGGGGGGTGAGGCCGGTCCGCCCGCAAGAGGCGGACCGGCCTCACCCCCGCCCGGGGGCCGGCCGCTCAATCCTTGACTGCTAGCCCGATGTTGATGACCACTCGATCCCACACCTTGAAGGCATGACCGAAATCTCGGAGTAAGATTGCAGCGGTGCTAGGAGCAGCACCCCGAGCGGACAACTTTGCTGATAGGTGCCGCCATTGTCGTTTCCAGCTATACAAGATGCTGGTAGCAATGCCTGTGCAGCGAGAGATCTCTGGAATGCTTTCCCGGTTGGGAGGGCTCATGCGCTTGTGGACCTCCT
>JBIKTO010000348.1:0-3503 GCA_044348065.1 Cyanobium sp. | reverse complement strand
CTGCGCTGGCTGTGGTGGCCGCGCCGCTGGAGCTGACGGCGCGGAGGCGGCGTTTAATCTGGCGCGCCTGCCCCGGTGGCGCGATGGTGACGACGGCCCCTGATCCTGTCGCTGCGGTGTTGTCTCCCATCGGCCCGCCCCTGGGCGACGACATCGGTTTCGGCACCGACGGCATCCGCGGCCGGGTGGGAACGCTGATCACCCCCGCCCTCGCCCTGCAGGTGGGCTATTGGACGGGCCTGGTGCTGCCTCCCGATGGGCCGGTGCTGATCGGCACCGACTCGCGCAGCAGCGGGCCGATGCTGGTGGCCGCCCTCACCGCTGGCCTCACCGCGGCCGGGCGTGAGGTGTGGCCGCTGGGCCTCTGCCCCACCCCGGCGGTGCCGGGCACGATCCGGCGCCAGGGGGCGGCCGGCGGCCTGATGGTCTCCGCCAGCCATAACCCCCCCCACGACAACGGCATCAAGGTGTTCGGGGCTTCCGGCGCCAAGCTCAGCCGCTCCGAGCAGGAGGCGATCGAGGCGGGCCTGCACGGAACCGACCCGGCCGCGGCCGCCGCCGCCTTCGTGGGCCACGGCACCGCCACGCCCCGCCCCGACCTGCTGGCGAGCTACCAGGCCGCCCTGCTGGAGAGCGTGGCGGGGCGCCGTCTGGACGGGGTGCCGATCGTGCTCGACCTCTGCTGGGGATCGGCCACCGCCTGCGGTGAGGCGGTGTTCCGGGCCCTGGGCGCCGAGCTCACGGTGCTGCACGGCGAGCCGGATGGCCGCCGCATCAACCAGGGCTGCGGCAGCACCCACCTGGAGCCCCTGCGGCGGGCGGTGCTGGAGCGGGGCGCGGCGATGGGCTTCGCCTTTGATGGCGACGCCGACCGGATGCTGGCGGTGGACGGCCGCGGCCGGGTGGTGGATGGCGATCAGATCCTCTACCTCTGGGGCTCGTCGCTGCGGGCGGCCGGCGAGCTGCCCGACTCCCGGCTGGTGGCCACCGTGATGTCGAACCTGGGCTTCGAGCGGGCCTGGCAGGCGGCCGGCGGCGAGCTGGTGCGCACCGCCGTGGGCGACCAGTACGTGCACGCGGCGATGGAGGAGCTGGGGGCGGCCCTGGGGGGAGAGCAGTCGGGTCACATCCTCTCGGCCCGGCACGGCATGGCGGGCGATGGGCTGCTCACCGCCCTGCAGGTGGCCACCCTGGTGCACGGCCGCGGCCAGAGCCTGGCCGACTGGATGGACAGCAGCTTCACCCCCTATCCCCAGCGGCTGGTGAACGTGACGGTGGCGGACCGGGAGCGGCGCACCGGCTGGCAGCGCTGTGAGCCGCTGCGGCAGGCGGTGGAGCGGGCGGAGCGGGAGATGGAGGGGCGGGGTCGGGTGCTGGTGCGGGCCAGCGGCACCGAGCCGCTGCTGCGGGTGATGGTGGAGGCGGCGGAGCAGGAGCAGGTGGATCGCTGGTGCGAGGAGCTGGCGGCGGAGGCGGAGCGGCGCCTCAACACCCCCGCCTGAGGGGCGTTTCAGAGCTCGGCGGCCAGGGCGAGGGCGCCGTCGCAGGCGTCGCCGGCGGGGGCCACCAGCCGGGCGCCGGGCAGCCGCTGGGCCAGATGGTCACGGAACGCCTGGGCCAGTCCGGTCAGGTGGGTGAGCGCCCCGCCGAGGCCGCAGACCGGCGGCTCCTGCAGCCGCAGGGCCTGGGCCACCGCCGCCACCATCTCCGCCAGGGCATCGCCATGGCGCCGCAGGATCGCGGCGGCCTGCGGGTCGCCGGCCGCCGCCAGGTCCTGGATCAGGGGCGCCAGGCGGGCGAAGCCGGCGGCGCCGAAGGCGGGATCCACCACTCGGGCCTTGATCGCCTGGGGGGCGAGGGGATCGGCGGGATCGAGAGCGAGGCCGCGCCAGAGCGTCTCCAGCAGCGGGCTGATGGCTTGGCGGCCATCGGCCATGCGCAGGCTGAGGGCCAGGCCGTCGCGGCCGATGTCCATGGCGGAGCCGGCGCCATCGAGCAGCCAGCCCCAGCCGGCGCAGCGATGCTCGCGGCCCTGGCCGTCGCGGTCCTGGCCGTCGCGGCCGAGGGCGATGGTGCCGGTGCCGCTGATCACCAGGATCCCGGGCCCCTGCGGGAAGGCGCCCCGCAGGCCGGTGCGCTCGTCGCCGGTCACCAGCAGCCGCTGGGGCGCCAGTCCGAGGCAGGCCGCGGCGATCGCCTGGCCCTGCTGCTGCAGCGGGGTGCCCTGCTCGATGCCGCTGGCGCCCACCACCGCCGCCCGCAGGGGGGCCGCACCGGCGGGATCGCGGCGGTCGTGCAGGTGGGCGCGGGCGCGGATCAGGCTCTCCCGCAGGGCGGCGGCGAAGCGCTCGGGCCCGTCCGGCGCCGCCAGGTGGCAGACCCCCGGGCCCACACCCTCCACCAGCGGCGGTCCGCCGGTGGCGGCGGCGAGGCGGCAGCGCGTGTGGCTCTGGCCGGCGTCGAAGCCGGCGAGCAGGTCAGTCACCCGGGAGCTCCGCCCGCCCCGCGCCCGCCCCGGCGCCGCCGCTGGCGCCGGCCGCCAGGGTGGCGAGGCCGAAGAGGGCCACCAGCTGCACCTCCGGCCGGAAGAAGATCGTGTCGGTGAGGCCCTGCAGGGCCAGCCCGAGGAACATCGCCACCGCCGCCAGGGAGGGCAGCGCCAGGGGACCCTCGCCCCCCAGCTGGCGCAGGCCGGTGCGCACGGCGCAGAGGAACAGGCCCACCCCCGCCAGCAGGCCCGGGATGCCCGCCTCGACGGCCCACTCCAGGGGGATCGAATAGGCGCTGAGGGCGTTGAACTTGGGCTGCTGGTAGAGGGGATAGATCAGGTTGAAGGCGTTGTTGCCCGGGCCGATGCCCAGCACGGGGCGGGCCTGGATCATCTCCAGCACCGCGCTCCAGACGTTCAGGCGGAAGTTGTTGGAGCTGTCCTCCCGGCCGGCCACCAGGCTGAGCACCCGCACCCGCAGGGGCTCCACCGCCGCCACCAGCACCACCAGGGCCGCCGTGCCGCCCACCAGTAGCAGGATGGGGAAGAGGCGTCGCCAGAGCGGAGGCCAGGAGCGGCTGAGCCGCAGCACCAGGAACAGGCCGATCGCCGCCAGGGCCAGCACCATCCCCATCCAGGCGCCGCGGCTGTAGGTGAGCACCAGGGCCACCAGGCCGAGCACCAGGCTGGCGAGGGCGAAGAGGCGGCGGGCCAGGCCGGGCCAGCGCAGCAGGGCCACCACCGCCAGGGGCAGGGTGGGCAGCAGGAAGCCGCCCAGGAGGTTGGGGTTGTCGAGGGTGCTGTAGATGCGGATCGTGCCCTCCGCCATCGAGTTGGCGTCGGACCAGCGGGCCAGGGCGCCAGGGTCGCCGTAGAGCTGGCGAATGCCGATCACGCTGGTGACCAGCTGGCCGGCGAGCAGGGCGGCGGTGATCCGGTCCCACCAGAGCGGGGCGGTAGCCAGCAGCTGGCGCATCAGGGCGTAGACGCCCAGGTAGCTCACCAGTTTCATCAG
>JBIKTO010000347.1:0-3505 GCA_044348065.1 Cyanobium sp. | reverse complement strand
TCTCCAGGCTGAACATGGGCAATTCCTGCATGGCGAACAGAAATTCCTCGCGATTCATCTCGAGCAATTCCGTATCCGCCATGGCCACGGCTGTGCCGAAGCGGCGATGCTCCGGATCCACCAGCGCACCAACACCAAAGCAACTCCCGGGGCCGATCAACTCCACCAGCCCAGCCCCCCAGCTGAGCTGCACCTGGCCGGAGACCACAGCGTAAAGCTTGTCGCCTAGATCACCGGCATGAAAGATGGTTTCGCCTTGTTGCACATGGATGGGCACCCGCTCCCCAGCCAGGGCCGCGATGGTATTGAGCTCGGGATTCTTGATGTCGGTCATCACATGGTGGGCCAGCGGGCGCGAGCTGACATCACTCTGCAAAGCCAGGGTTAAGAGCAGATCAAGGTCGCACCATCCGCGTCACAGCCCCGTGATGGCCGGAACACCACCAGGAGGCGGTGGCGCGTTGCCCTCACCCCCGCAGCCGCTCGATCAGGTGGCTGCCCACGCGCAGGGCATTGGCGATGGCGGTGAGCGAGGGGTTCACGGCACCGATGCTGGGCATGAAGCTGGTGTCCACGACATAGAGATTGTCCAGTTCGTGGGCCTTGCAGTTGACGTCGAGCACCGAGCTGGCCGGATCGGTGCCGAAGCGGCAGGTGCCCGCCTGGTGCCCCACGGCGGCGATGCCCATGCTGTTGGCGATGTAGACCTGGCGCTCCACCAGATGGTTGCGCAGATAGAGCTTGTCGAGCATCCCCTCCAGCCGACCGACCAGGCGCTGGGAGGCGGTGAGATTGTTGACGGTGTAGTCGAGCTTGATCTGCCCTGTGGTGGTCACGGTGATCCGGTTATTCGGATCCGGGAGATCCTCGCTGGAGATCCAGAAATCAAGGGCATGCTGAGCGATTTTATCCATGCTCCACCCCGGCATTGCGAAGGTTTCCAGGGGGGCATACCCCTTCATGATCGCCCCATCAGTTTTTCCCGTCATCTGGATATTGCCCATGGGATAGTCGAACTCGGCATCGCCGAAGTACCAGTCATTGATCGAAACGGTCTTCTGGAAAACGGTTTCGTTGGGCTCATGGGCCAACGCCACCATCGCCTTGCTGTTGTGGAACATGTAGTGGCGGCCCACCTGATCAGAGCCATTCGCCAGCCCCTTCGGATGTCGATCGTTCGCCGACAGCAGCAGCAGGCGGGCACTGTTGGCCGCTCCACAGCTCACGACCACAACGTCACCGCTCACGGTCATCGCTTCGCCATCGCGGATCAGCTCGACACCCGTGACGTTGCGGCCGCCCTCATCGGTGATCAGGCGCTGCACCAGGGCCCGGGTGAGCAGCGACAGCCGGTTGGATCCGAGGGCCGGCCGGATGCCGAGCACCTCGGCGTCGCTCTTGGCATGCACCAGGCAGGGGAAGCCATCGCAGCGATTGCAGCGGCGACAGCGGCTGAAGGGCCTGTTGCCCTCATCGAGCATCACGCCGCTGGGGGCGTGGAAGGGATGCAGTCCGGCGCTGCGCAGATCATCCACCAGCTTCTGCATGCGCGGCTCATGGCTGATCGGGGGATGCGGGTAGGGTCCGCTGCAGGGCGGCTCGGTGGGATCCTCACCGCGCTGCCCGTGCACGTGATACATCTCCTCGGCCTGTTGATACCAGGGTTCGAAATCGCTGTAGCGCAGCGGCCAGGCGGGGGAGATGCCGTCGACGTGCGCCAGTTCCTCGAAATCCCTCTCGCGCAGGCGGAAATGGGCCGCGCCATACATCTTGGTGGCTCCACCGACGAAGTAATGGCTGCCCGGCTGGAAGGGCTTGTCATGCTTGTCGAGCCACAGGTCCTTGGACACATAGCGGCCCTGCTGCATCACCGCCTCGGCATCCCAGTTCTCGCGTTCCTGGGGCAGCCAGTCACCCCGCTCCAGCACCAGCACCTTCAGGTCGCTGTGCTCGATCAGATGGCGCGCCAGGGTGCCGCCACCGGCGCCGCTGCCGATGATCAGCACATCGACGTGGGCGCCATCACGCACCTGCAGCTGGGCGGGATCGGGCAGGGGGCTCAGGGAAACGCCGGGGGTGATGACGGAGGCGGTCATGGCCAGAGAAGCGGGAGGGAAGGGGAACGGTTTCAGGGACGCAGCTCGCGCGCCAGGCGATCGGCGATGCGCAGGGCGTTGGCGATCACGGTCAGTCCCGGTCCCACCGCGGAACAGCCCGGCAGGATCGCGGCATCGGCGATCGTGAGGTTGGCGACCTCGTGGCTGCGGCCATCCAGATCCACCACGGATGTGGCCGGGTTGCTGCCCATCCGGCAGGTGCCGCAGGCATAGCCCATCACCGACAGCGGGGCTTCGCCGCGCGGGTGCGTGGGGGCGGGTGTCACCACCCGGGTGAGCGGATCGGCCTCCAGGGCCTTGAGCACATCGAGCCAGCGGTAGACCAGCCGGTCGTGGGCCTCACGGTTGTTGGGCAGGTAGGTGACCTGCAGGCGGTCGCCGCGCAGGCTGATGCGGTTGTGGGGATCGGGCCGCACGGCGCTCATCGCCCACCAGCTCACCGAGCGGGCGGCCAGCTGCTCCAGGCCGACGTTGGGCATCAGGCGGGTGACCAGCGACAGCACCGGCGGCGATTCGGCGAACAGCGGATCCTGCAGCACACCGCCGCCGTTCTGGATGCTGCCGAGCGGAAAGCTGACGTTCCTGTCGCCCCAGTAGAAGTCGTGGCAGGCCAGGCTGCGGGGGTAGCGGCCGCTGTTGGCAACGGCGGAGAGCTGCAGGATCGAGGTGAGCTGCGGCTTCATCAGGTTGCGACCCACCTGGTCGGAGCCATTGGCCAGGCCGCGGGGATGGCGGTCGTTGGCGGAGCGCAGCAGGATCACGGCGCTGTTCATGGCCCCGGCGGCCAACACCACCTGATGGCCCTGGAACAGCCAGCTCTGGCCGTTGATCTCCGCCTCCACAGCGCGCACCTCCCGCCCTGAGGGACTCACGTGCAGCGCCGAGACGCGGGCACCGCTGCGCAGGGTCACCCCCGTCTGGCCGAGGGATTGCGTCAGACCGAAGGTCTCGGCGTCGCCGCTGGGGTCCGGGCCGGTGTCACTCCAGCTCAGCGGCAGGTCGTGGGGATGCAGCGACTGGCGTTCCAGGCCCAGGCGCAGCTCCTCGAGGAACGGCTCGATCGGCCGGGGCGCGTGGGGGTAGTCGCCCTGGCGCGGGGGTTCGCTGGGATCGGCACCGCGGCGGCCATGCACCCGGTACAGCGCCTCCGCCTGGTCGTACCAGGGGGCCAGATCGGCGTAGCGCAGCTCCCAGTCCGGGGTGGGGCCTTCCTGCAGGGCCAGGCCCTCGAACTCGCGCTCGCGCATGCGTTCGAGCACGCCGCCCCAGATCTTGCTGTTGCCACCGAGGGCATAGATCATCTGCGGGGGGAAGGGATCACCATCGGGGCCGAACCACTGTTCACCCGGGTGGTAGCGGTCCTTGCGGAACAGCTCCACATCGGCCAG
>JBIKTO010000040.1:0-10635 GCA_044348065.1 Cyanobium sp. | reverse complement strand
AGTGGCGCCGAGGGCATCTGGGCCAGGTCGAGATCCTGCTGGCTGCCATCCAGATCGAGAACGCCGTAGACGTCCTCCATCTCGCCGATGCCCTCCAGCAGGCTGAAGCGCAACTTGCTCGCCTGCAGGAACTGCTGGCCCCGCTGGAAGCGGACGCTGCCGCTGGCGAAAAGGGTGCGGGAGGCGCTGTCAAACTCCATCCGGTCGGCGAGCAGGCGGCCGCCGGCAAGGCTGGCGGCCACGTTGCCGCTGGCCACGTAACGGTTCAGCTGGCTGTCGTACATCTGCCGGTTGGCGCTGATGCCCAGCTCCAGAGGCGGCAACTGCGAAGGGGTGGGCGGGACCCCGAGGGGAACGGCAGCGGGCTTGCTGGCGGCGGGCGCGGCGGTGGCCGGGGCCGGGCCCGCAGGGGCTGGCGCGAGGCGGGGCGGAGGGGCGCCCGGCTCGGGCATCACCAGAGGATCAGCCGCCGAGAACGGCGCCACCGGGTCTGGGTCGGCCGGGGCCTCGGCGATCTGGGCCAGGGCCGGCGGGGTGAGGGCCAGGATCGCGGCGCCCAGGGTGCAGGCCCATCGTGCGGACGGGGGGGGGAGCACCACGGGCGGGCGGCTCTGTCCAAGGTGCGGGCGATCCTGCCACGCGGCGACCACCCCGACGGCCGGGGTGGTCGCCGCTACGGGCGGCTCACTCCTCCAGGTCTTTGCGGCTGGGGGTGCGGCTCGGGTCGCTGGCCAGGAAGCCGAAGACGAAGATCCCGATGAAGAAGAAAACGACCGAATAAACCGAGATCTTGAGGGCGAGCATGGCGGGTCCGGCAGATGTCTGGGGAGGGTCGGGCGGGGAAGGGGCGCCTTCGGGGTCTCGGGCGCACGGGCTTCCGGGGATGCCCGGGGGTGCCGGTGGATCCAGGGACCGGCGTGGTGGCGGCATCATCCTATGGGTCGCCGCCGGCCAATCAGGATGGCAAGCGGTTCAGGCCGGCGCTTCCGGGCTGGATTGAAACGTTTCATTCACGTTCCCTAGGCGGCAGCGATGGATCGGCCCCCCCTCGACCTCCAGCCCCTCTGGCGCGCCGCCGACTCCGATGGCGGCGCATCGGCCCTGGCGGATCCCTGGGCGCCGCGCCACCGGCCCGACTGGGCGGCCCGGGGCCTGATCGTCTGGCCCCGCGGCGGCGGCGAGCGGATCCTGCGGCAGCGCTGCTCCTGCCCGGAGCCCTGGCGCCACCTGGGGCCCTCCCAGGCCTGCGCCCGGCTGGTGCTGCGCTGGTGGGCCGAGGCGGCGGAGCTGCGGGTCGATGGCGAACCCGTGCTGGCGGGGGATCTGTTCGACACCGCCTGTCGCTGGCCCCTGCCGCCGCGCTGGTGGGCGGGGGAGGCGCTGGAGCTGGAGCTGCGCCTGCGCAGCCCCCGGCACGACGACGGCGCCCTGATCCACAGCCGCCTCGAGCTGGAGCCCATCGACCCCGCCGACCCCCTCGATCTGCTCGCCCCCAGCCGGGAAGCCCTGGGCCGCCTGCGGGCCGAGCGGGGCCTGCCGCCGGAGGCCGCCGATGGACAGGTGCACGTGCTCGGCCACGCCCATCTGGATCTGGCCTGGCTGTGGCCCGTCGCCGACACCTGGCAGGCCGCGGAGCGCACCTTCCGCTCCACCCTGGCGCTGATGGAGCGCTTCCCCCAGCTCCACTTCGGCCACTCCACCCCCGCCCTCTACGCCTGGCTGGAGCGGCACCGGCCCGGCCTCTACGCCGAGATCCGGGCGGCGATGCGCGCCGGGCGCTGGGAGCCGCTCAATGGTCCCTGGGTGGAGAGCGACTGCGTGCTGCTGGGCACCGCGTCGCTGCTGCGCCAGTTCCAGGAGGGGCAGCACCACAGCCGGCGGGCCTTCCCGGAATGGAGTCATCAGCTCGCCTGGCTGCCCGACAGCTTCGGCTTCGCCGCCGGCCTGCCGGCCGTGGCCGCCGCCACCGACGTGCGCTGGTTCTGCACCCACAAGCTGGCCTGGAACGCCAGCCACCGCTTCCCGCATCGCCTGTTCCGCTGGCGCGGTCGCTGCGGCAGCGAGCTGCTGGCCCTGATGACGGCGCCGATCGGCACCGACGGGGATCCCCTGGCGATCGAGGAGCAACGCCTGGCCTGGCGGGCGGTGACGGGAACCGCGGAGTTGCTCTGGCTGCCCGGGGTGGGGGACCACGGCGGCGGCCCCACCGCGGCGATGCTCGAGCAGCTGGCCCTCTGGGGGGCCCAGCCCCAGGCCGCTCCCCAGAGCCATGGCACCGTGCGGCAGCACCTGGAGAGGCTCGAATCCCTGGCCCCCTCCCTGCCGGTCTGGCGTGATGAGCTCTACCTGGAGCTGCACCGCGGCTGCGCCACCAGCCGTCCCGACCAGAAGCGCCACAACCGCACCCTGGAGCGGTTGCTGCGGGAGGCGGATCTGGCGGAAGCCCTGGCTCCGCCCGCACAGCCCCCCGCCGCGCCGCCGGATTGGCGAGCGCTGCTGTTTCAGCAGTTTCACGACATCCTCCCCGGCACCTCGATCCCGGAGGTGTTCGAGCAGGCCGAGCCCCAGTGGCGCGCCGCCCGCCGCCGCACCATCCAGCGGCGGGATGCCGCCCTGCAGCGTCTCGCCGCCGCCCGCTGCCCGCCGCCGCCGCCGGCCGCCGTGGCGGGCCCCACCGCCCCCCAGGCCTGGGGGCTCGCCCAGCTCCAGCCCCTGCCGCCGGCGGCGCGGGTGCTGCGCCTGCCCGCCGGCCGCTGGAGCCTCGAGCGCCCCGGCGAGCCGCCCTTGCCCCTGCCGGCCCAGCCGGCGCCGGGGGGAGGCCAGTGGCTGTGGCTGCCGCCCCTGGCGGGGGTCACGATCCTGCGGCTGCAGCGCGATCTGGGCGAGGAAGGATGGCCTGCACCCGCCGCCGTCCCCCCCGCCCCCGTGCGGCTTCGCCCCGAGAGGGATCCGGCCAGCGGCGCCGAGGGCTGGCGCCTGGAGAACGGCCGGCTGGCGGTGCGTCTCGGTCCGGGGGGCGTGGAGCAGCTCTGGGATGCCAGCGGCCGGCCCTGCCTGGCGGCCCCCCTGGCCTGGCGCCGCTGGGCGGACCGGGGGGAATTCTGGGATGCCTGGGACATCGCCGCCGATCACCGCGACCACCCCCTGCCCTGGAGCTGGGAGGGGCCGCTGGAGTGGCCGGAGCGGGGACCCCTCTGCGCCCGTTTCCTGCTGCGGGGCCGCTGCGGCGCCAGCCGGCTGCGCCTCGATGGCCGCCTGCTGGCGGACAGCCCGATGCTGGAGCTGACCCTGTCCGTGGACTGGCGCCAGCGCCACGAGCTGCTGCGCCTGGAGGTGCCCCTGGCCCGGCCCGCCCTGCGCTGGGCCGCCGACATGCCCGGCGGGGTGATCGAGCGGCCGGCGGCGGCGCTCACCGGCCGGGAACGGGCGCGCTGGGAGGTGGCCGCCTGGAGCTGGCTGGCCTCGGTGGAGACGGCCGGCGGCGGCGGCCTGGCGGTGCTGCTCGACGGCCCCCAGGGCGTTTCCGCCGACCCGGAGCGGCTGGGGGTGTCGCTGCTGCGCGCCCCCACCTGGCCCGATCCCGGCGCGGACAACGGCCCGCAGCGTCAGCGACTGGCCCTGATGCCCTGCCCGGCGGGGTGGCGGGCCGATGGGGTCGGACCCCAGGCCCAGCGCCTGCGCGAGCCGCTCTGGTGCTGTCCGCTCCCTGCTGCGGGGCCCAGCGAATCGGCCTGGCCCGGTGAAGCGGAGCCGTTGGCGCCGCTGGTTGCCCCCCTGCCCGCGGATCTGCAGCTGGTGGGCCTGAGGCCTTCAGAGATCCCCGGTTCCGTCATCCTCACGGTCCAGAATCTGGGCCCCCGCCGGCGGCGCCTGCCCCTGTCCCCGGGCTGGCGGCTGCTGGAGCGGCTGGACGGGCTGGATCGTCCCCTGCCCGAACGGGGCGGGGACCCCCTGGCGCTCGCTCCCTGGCAGCTCGGCTTCTGGCGCCTGGCGGTCGGGGATCAGTCCTCGTGATCGTCGAAGGGATCGGTCAGGCGCTTGGACGGCGGACCGAAGGCGGTGTAGACCCCGAAGCCGGTGAGCGCCAGCAGCACGGTCACCAGGGTGATGGCCACCGAAAGGGCGGGGGATGTGCTGGTGGTTTCCATGGTGAGGGGGGCGTCAGGAGGGGGCCGAGCGTCACAAGTCTCGACACCCGCTCCCGGGTCGGCCGGCGGGCCCCCTACAGTAGCCGCAGCTTTCGTCCGCCCGAGGAGAAAACCACCTCATGGCCCAACGCACGCGCCTGGGAGACATCCTCCGCCCGCTGAATTCCGAGTACGGCAAGGTCGTTCCCGGCTGGGGCACCACCCCGGTGATGGGCGTGTTCATGGCCCTGTTCCTGGTTTTCCTGCTGGTGATCCTGCAGCTCTACAACCGCTCGTTGCTGCTCGAGGGCATCAACGTCAACTGGAACGGCTGATCCCCACTCCGGTCGCCCCCACACCATGAACATCTTCGGCATCGGCCTGCCCGAGATGGCGGTCATCGCCGCCATCGGTCTCCTGGTGTTCGGCCCGAAACGACTGCCGGAACTCGGCAAGACCCTGGGACGCACCCTGCGGGGCTTCCAGTCGGCCTCCCAGGAATTCGAGAAGGAGTTCCGTAGCGCCATCGACAGCGAGTCCAGGGCCAGCGCCGAGGTACCGGCCCTGCCGGCGGAGGCCTCCCCCCCCGAGGGTCAGCCGCCTGTCGGCTGACCGCTCCTGTTCTGGGCCTGTGGACCTTCAGTTGCTGGTCGGCCTGGGCAACCCTGGGCCCAAATACGCCGAAACCCGCCACAACGTCGGCTTCATGGTGCTGGAACGGCTGGCCCGCGAGGGTTCGGTCTCCTTCCGCAGCCAGCCGCGCCTGCAGGGCCTGCTGGCCGAGACCGGCCGCGGAGAGGGGCGACTGCGCCTGCTCATGCCCCAGACCTTCATGAACGAGAGCGGCCGCTCGATCCGCGCCGCCCTCGACTGGTTCCGGCTCGATGCCTCCCAGTTGCTGGTGCTGGTGGATGACATGGACCTGCCGCTCGGCCGCCTGCGCCTGCGCGCCGGCGGCAGCGCCGGAGGCCATAACGGCCTGCGCAGCGCGATCGCGCACCTGGGTACCCAGGAGTTCGCCCGGCTGCGCATCGGCATCGGCGCCCCCGCCGATAACCCGGCGGAACGGCGGGAACGCACCATCTCGCACGTGCTCGGACGCTTCGCCGCCGCCGAGCGGCCCGTGCTGGAGGCGGTGCTCAGCGAGGTGGCCGCCGGCATCGACCTGCTACGCCGCCAGGGGCCGGAGCGGGCGGGGTGCCGGCTGAACAGTTTCCGGGCGCCGCTGGCGGCAGCCTCAGCGCCGGAGCTCTGAGGCGATGGCCCGTCTGCCCACCACCACTGCCCAGTTGCGGGTGCTGCGCCACAGCTTCCACCCCTGCCTGCTGGAGGGGGAAGTGGCGGCCGGTGGCTTTCAGTGGACCTTCCGCTGGCGGTTCGATCGGGGCGAGCTGCTGGTGGAGCCCTCCCTGGGCCGCGCCCTGATCCAGGACGCCCTGCTGCGCTTCCTGCTCAAGGCCGACTACCAGCTGGAGGCGGGCGGCGACTACGCCTTCACGGTACGGGCGGCGTTCTGATCCGCTCCAGCTCATGGCCCAGCCAGCGCTCCAGCAGCAGCTGGGCCACCACGTCATCCCAATCGCGCGGGGGCTGGCGCAGGCCCGCCGGCAGCCAGCGGCGCCAGCCGCCGGCGGGAAACAGCTGCCAGTAGCGGTCCCGGGCCGCCAGGGTGGTGCCCCGTTCCTCCACCACCACCACCGGCAGCAGCCCCGCCAGCCGCTCGCGCCAGGCGACGGCACCGGTGCCATTGCCGATCACCACCGCCGCCAGCCCCAGCCGCCCGTGCCAGTCCAGCAGGGTTCGCCAGGCATCCTCCGGCGGCAGCACCAGGGCCCGCACCAGGCGGCGGCGCGTCCCGTCGCTGAGCACCAGACCGCATTTGGCGCTGCCGGGATCGAGGCCGGCCAGCGGACCGGCTCCGATCATGGCCGCCCCGGCGAGAGCGGCTCGGCCTGCCGCCAGCGCAGTTCCACCACGATCGGTTCGGGGGTGTCGGCATCGCGGGCGGCGATGGCCTCCAGGTTCACGGTCTGACCCGCCGGCCTCTCGGCCAGTTCCCGCCCGATGGCGTTGAAGCTGGCTCCGTCGAACTGCACGCCATCCACCAGCGTGCCCTGGCGCTGGGCGCGGGCGAAAGCGGCGGCCAGGAGCAGGTTGAGCCGGCTGCGCACCACCTCCGGGCTGCGCTCGTCGCCGTCCAGGCCGGTGCGGGCGAGCAGCTCGCCTCGTTGCACCACCCGCCGGTTCGGCCGCACGTCGGGGAAGGCCACCACCCGCCCTTCGCCCCGCAGCACGTTGGCGGCCGAGCGCACCGACACCACCCAGGTGCCGGGTTTGCGAATCATGGTCTCCAGCCGCTCGATGTCGGTGCGAGGCACCAGCAGCACCTGGCGATCCACCTTCTGGCCGGGCAGGAGCCGCTGGAAGGCGCTCAGATTCGCCTGCTGCAGCAGGGCGTCGATCACCGAGCGGGCCTGGTTGGCCCGCTCCAGTTTCACCTTGGCGGTGGCCAGGGGCTCGCCGCTGGCGATCACCACGTCGCCGCGGCGCAGGGCGATCACGTTCGTTTCCAGCTCCTTCAGCTCCCGCGCCCCGGCGGTGATGCGCTCCCGCACGCGGCGGAGTTCGGCCTCGGTGCGGCGGATCTCCGCGTCCCGACCCTTCACATCCCGCCGCAGCCGGGCCTGCTGCTGTTCCAGCCGCGCCCGCTGCTCCTGCAGCGGCTGCAGGCTGCGGCGCAGCTCGCCGAGCCGGCCCTCGGCGGACCGGAGCTGGGCACCGGCCCGGCCGCGGGCGGCTTCCGCCTGCTCCTGGGCCTTGAGCGCCTGCTGGCGCCCGCGCAGCGCCAGGCTGCGGCCGCGCTCGGCCCGGGTGACCTCCGCCCGGCTGCTCTCCAGTTCCTTCCGCAGGCTGCCCAGTTCCGCCCGGCTGCGTTCCAGGGCCGAGCGGCTGTTGACCAGGCGGTCCTGGAGCTGATCCAGCTCGAACAGCCCCACCCGCAGCCGTTCGCTCACCAGCAGCATCAGGCCGAGGGAGACAGCGCTGATCAGGGCCCCGGTGAGGGCTGTGATCACCACGGCGGTCTTGCGGGGCCGCAGGTTGAACAGGCTCAACCGCGCCTTGCCCACCTTGCTTCCCAGCCGGTCGCCGAGGGTGGAGAGCACGCCGCCCAGCACGAGCAGCGCCAGGATCAGCAGCCAGCCCGACACGCGCCTCTCCGGGGACGCTTCAGTATCGACGGGAACCGACCGGCCGCATCGACCGGTGCGGGAGCCCGGGTGTCAGCTGAAGCGCTTGGAGAGGGCGATCGGGTCGAAGACCGTGATCTTCTTGCGGTCGATCTGCACCAGGCCCTCGTTGCGCAGGTCGCCCAGCAGCCGGGTGATCGTGACCCGGGTGGAGCCGATCGCCTCGGCGATGGCCTGGTGGGAGAGGCGCAGGTCGATGGTGATCCCCTCCTGGCTGGGGACGCCGAAGTCGCGGCAGAGCACCAGCAGGAAGCTCACCAGCCGCGAGCTCATGTCGCGGTGGGTGAGGGTCTCGATCATGGTTTCCGTCTGCAGGATGCGGGAGGAGAGGCCCTGCAGCAGCAGCAGGCCGACGCTGGCGTCCTGCTCGATCGCCCGCCGCACCGAGGTGGCCGGCGCCATCACCAGCTCCACCCGGGTGAAGGCGATGGCGTGATAGAAACGGTCAGAGCGTTGGCCGGTGAGCAGGGAGAGCACCCCGAACAGGCTGTTCTCGCGCAGCAGGGCCACGGTGATCTCCTCCCCGGATTCGTAGACCCTCGAGAGGCGTACCGCGCCCCGGCGCAGCAGGTAAACCCGCTCCGCCGGGTCGCCGGGGAAAAAGATGGTCTTGCCCCGCTCGATCGTTTCACTGTTGCTGCCCGCCAGGCCGCGGATCACCTCCAGCAGGGTGGGGATTGCCTGGGGCGCACCCGTTCCGCTGACCATCGATCCCGGGGTTCCCGTGGACGGCGTGGTGGAGAGTCGGCTGAAGCCGCGGCTGGCGCCGACCATGACGGGGTGGCGGATGGCTGGAAGCTACGGATCGGCTGGCGGCCCGCTTGTAGCTAATCACACACTTTCTTCGCGGACTTCTGCCGGGGCTTGGGCCAGAGCCTCCCGTTGCCGCTCCATCAGGGTCTGGATGCCCCCCTCCGCCAGGGTCAGCAGTCTGTCCAGCTGCGTCCGGGAGAAGGGGGACCCCTCCGCCGTTCCCTGGATCTCCAGCAGTTCTCCCCGCTCGTTGGCCACCACGTTGAGGTCCACGTCGGCGCGGCTGTCCTCCGCGTAAGCGAGGTCGAGCAGGGCCCGGCCCTCCAGCAGGCCGACCGACACCGCCGCCACCTGATGGCGCAGGGGATCGGCGCTGATCTCGCCACGTTGCCGCAGCCGCTGCAGCGCCAGGGCGAGGGCCGTCCAGGCGCCAGTGACAGCGGCGGTGCGGGTGCCGGCGTCCGCCTGCAGCACGTCGCAGTCCACCAGCAGGGATCGCTCCCCCAGGATCTCCAGGTCGAGGGCGGCCCGCAGGCTGCGGCCGATCAGCCGCTGGATCTCCTGGGTGCGGCCCGAGAGCTTCATCAGCTCGCGGCCCTGACGGCTGGGCGTGGAGGCGGGCAGCAGGCGGTATTCGGCGCTGAGCCAGCCGAGGCCCGACCCCCGCCGCCAGCGGGGCACCTCCTCCTCCAGGCAGACGCTGCAGAGCACGCGGGTGCGGCCGGCCTCGATCGTCAGCGAGGCCAGGGCGAAGCCCATCGGATCCCAGGAGAAGCGCACGGGCCGCAGCTGGGCCGCCCCCCGACCGTCCTGGCGGGCGCTGGCCTCGGCGGCGACGTCTCGGGACATGGTGCGGGCAGAGCTGCGGGCACCCTAGGCAGCCGCCGTCGGCCCCTCGATCCCCCACCGCTGGTGTGCGGGGCTGGTCGGCCCCGCTACATTCGGAGTCCTGCCTCTCGCTGCCATGGCCGCCAGCCTCGCCGACCATCGCCCGTCGCCGCGGAACGGAGCCGGCCAGGCGCTGCGGGTGGCGCCCCTGAGGCTGGTGCCCCGGCCCGAAGGGCTGCTGCAGATCCACACCGCCCCCTACCGGGGCAGCTTCGCGGCGGTGTACAGCCAGGCCCTGCGCAGCGCCGGACTGGGCAGCCGCGTGCTGGTCAGCCAGTTTCTCAAGGGCGGGGTCGACCAGGGGCTGGCGGGAAGCCTCCGGCTGTGCGGCCGCCTGCAGTGGCTGCGGCCCGCCACACCGCTCTGCCTGGAGGCCCCCCCCAGCGATCCAGGCACCGCCGCCACGCTGCGGGCCGCGGTGCGGGAGGTGTGGGACTTCAGCCGTGGGTCTCTGCTGGCCGGCGATGTCGACCTGATGGTGCTGGATGAACTGGGCCTGGCGGTGGAGCTCGGCTGGCTGCCGGAGCCGGAGGTGTGCGACACCCTGGAGCGGCGTCCCGCCCATCTCGACGTGATCCTCACCGGTCCGGCGATGCCGGCGTCGCTGATGGCGATGGCCGATCAGGTCACCGAGCTGCGGCGGGGCCTCTGAGGGGCCGCCCGCCCTTAGCCTCGCGATCCCGCGTGGTCCGCCGATGCTGAAGAACGACCGCTGGATCAACGAGCAGGCCGTCGCCGGCATGATCGAGCCGTTCCAGAGCACCTTGGTGCGGCACCTGGAGCCGGACAGCGCCGGTTCGCCGGTGCTGAGCTTCGGCTGCTCCTCCTACGGCTACGACCTGCGCCTGTCGGCGAAGGAATTTCTGATTTTCCGCCACGTGCCGGGCACGGTGATGAACCCGAAGCGGTTCAACCCGGCCAACCTGGAGCCGGCGCCCCTGCATGAGGATGGCGATGGCCGCTATTTCATCCTGCCGGCCCATTCCTATGGCCTGGGGGTGGCGCTGGAGCGGCTGCGGGTGCCGGCGAACATCACCGTGATCTGCCTGGGCAAGAGCACCTACGCCCGGCTGGGAATCATCGTCAACACCACCCCGGCCGAAGCCAGCTGGGAGGGGCATCTCACGCTGGAGTTCAGCAATTCCAGCGGCGCCGACTGCCGCATCTATGCGGAGGAGGGCATCTGCCAGCTGCTGTTCTTCGAGGGGGATCCCTGCGACACCACCTACCGCGACCGGGCGGGGAAGTATCAGGGTCAGCCGGAGCGGGTGACCCTGGCGCGGATCTGAGCCGTCGCGGCCTGGCCAGTCAGGGCGCCAGCCGCGCCCGATGCAGGCGGCTTTTTCCGTACCACTCGGCGATCTCCGGAGTCCACGCCTGCAGATGCGGCCAGATCAGGTCGCAGAGGGCACGGATCTCCTGCTGGGCGTCGAGCTTGGCCCGCAGGTCGAGGAAGTGGAGCAGGGCCCGCAGGGTGAAGCTCACCACGAAGTGCTGGCGGTAGTCGAAGGGCAGGATGCCGCGGGCGTGCTCCTCGGCGTAGCCGGCGGCCAGCAGCTCGCGGTAGCGCTCGGCGGCGGCGCGGCAGAGGGCGAGATCCACGGCCCGTTGCTCGACGG
>JBIKTO010000346.1:0-3534 GCA_044348065.1 Cyanobium sp. | reverse complement strand
GAGAAACTCCCGGCCCATGCAGAGGGTCTCCACCTCACCCGGGCGGTGGGCATACCAGATGTACTGGAAGCAGTCGACATCGTCGTGGTCGGGGAGGAAGGCCAGGGACAACCGCATGGTGTCCAGACCCCAGCTGCGCAGCTCATTGACGAACAGCAGCACGAACTCTTCAAAGCTGCGCAGGCCCGCCCAGTTCTCGAGGATGTAGCGCTCCAGCGACAGACTGCCGGAGCGGTCATTGCTGCGGCTCCGCTCCTGCTGGCTCTGCCCCGAGCGCAGGGGGGCGATCACCTGCTGCACCCTCGCCACATCCGCCCAGGGCGAGCGTTCGAGAAAGAGCGGCAGCTCCGCCGCCAGCATCGGCTGGCCGATCAGGGGACCCTGCAGGGCGTCGGCGCCCAGCCGGATCGCCGCCACCAGATCGCGATACTCCGCCACGCCCTCCACGCCCACCACCTTGCCCAGGGAATGGGCGCTGCCCAGGAAAGCGCCCAGGAAGCGCTGCAGCCGGAAGGATCCGTGCAGGTCCTGCACCAGCTCCCGATCCAGCTTGATGGCGTCATACCAGGCTTCGGCGATGCGGCGGAAGCTGGAGAAACCGGACCCGAACTCTTCAATGCACACCCGCACCCCCAGCTCCCGGTGGATGCGCTCAGCGGCGGTGGGGGTGGTGGTGGCGCTGACGCCCTCGAGCTTCTGGCTGGCGGCGGCTTCACTGATCTCGAGGGTGAAGCCGCGGTGATTGATGTGATGCTCCCGCAGCTGGGCCATCAGCGCTTCGAGGGCGCTGTTGCTCGCCAGGGATTCGCCGCTGATGTTGAAGCTGAAGTGGTCGATGCTGGCCGCGCTGATGGGCTGGCGCGAGATCTCCGCCTCCAGGCTGGGCAGCCGTTGGATCGTCAGCTGATCGAGGCGCGTCGCGAGCCCCAGCTGCTGGGCGAGGGTTCGCAGCTGGCGGCTGTCGAGGGAGCGCAGGCGTGGCGTGCGACAGCGGGGCAGAACTTCCAGGCCGAACTTGCCGGGATTCGCCACCAGCAGGATCGGCTGCACGTAGAGCTCGAGCTCGGCGGCGCGCAGGCTGCGCAGTTCGCGGAGCAGGGCGGGATCGATCGGTGGGAGACGGTGACGTCGCCGCCCCAGCCCGTAGCCGCCCGCCAGGGCGATCAGCGCCAGGCCGATCGGGAGCAGGAGCTGGGGAACATCGCGAACCATCCAGGGGAGGGCGTGACTGGAGCGGGAGCCTGGAGCCGAAGCCGTGCTGAACCCTAGCCCTGGCGGCCCGGCTGCTCGAGCCGCTCGATGGCGGCCGCGGCGGCGTCCCGCCCCGCCTGAATCGCCCCCTCAAAGTAACCGGGCCAGCGGACCGCCGCCTCGCTGCCGGCCCAGAACACGGGGCCCACCGGCTGCCGCAGGGCCCAGCCCACGCTGGTCCAGGCACCGGGCGTGAGATAGGCGGTGAAGGCCCCACCGGTCCAGCTCTCGGCGTTCCAGTCCTGCACGATCAGCTCCACGGGCGAACCGGCCGCGTCGCCCCAGTAGG
Organism: Cyanobium sp.; assembly: GCA_044348065.1. GTDB lineage: Bacteria > Cyanobacteriota > Cyanobacteriia > PCC-6307 > Cyanobiaceae > Cyanobium. Next base: position 1,994 of record JBIKTO010000346.1, on the reverse strand, counting down.
CGACCAGATCGGCGAGGATCGCCGAATGCCGCTCCGCCGGGGCCAGGCGGCGGGCGCGCTCCCCCGCCACGAAGGCCGCCAGAATGCCGGGTGTCCCGGAGGGCGGGGAGCTGTCGGCGGTGAGCTCCAGGAGGGGAAGGTCGCCGGTGGCCATGCCGCTCCAGCCCCGCTGCCGCCACCAGGCGGTGGGATAGACCGCCAGGACCTTCCACATCGAACCCATCGGCGCCTGTTGGGCCAGGGCGGCGCTGGCGGCGGGCAGGGGCGGCTCGAAGCGGATGCCGTCCCGCAGGGCCGGTGGGATCGCCACGATCGCGGCAGCGGCGGGATGGCGGCGGCCAGCGGCGCTGTGCACCAGCACGCCGGAGGCGTCCCACTCGATCGCCAGGGCGGCACTCTCCAGCCGCAGGGCCGGGCCGAGCTCCCGGGCCAGCAGCGGCGGCACCGCCCCGGCCCCCTCCGCCAGCAGCCAGTCCTCGGGCGTTTCCACCTGGGGGGCCACCGCCTGGGTCCAGGCCAGGTGCAGGAGCGAGGCCTGCTCCGGCTCGAAGCCGCCGCTGCCGCCCACCCGCGTGTGCCACTCCACCAGGAACCGGGCCAGGGGCCCGCAGCGGCGCCGCTCCAGCCAGGCCGCCACGGTCTCGCCATCCAGGTCCCGCGCCCCGGGGGTGCGCCAGGGCTGCAGGGGATCCACCGTGGCGGCGAGCTCCAGCAGCTGGCGATGCAGCTCCAACGCCGCCTCCACCTCCGGGCGCGGCAGGTCCAGCGCGTCGGGGGCAAAGAACAGCAGGCTGCCGCGGAACTCCGGCGCCAGGGGGGCCAGCTGGTGCCGCCCCTGCCAGAGCAGGGCGCTGCGGCCTTCGCTGTAGGTGGGAAAGCGGTGCAGGCCGAGCTGATCGCAGAGGGCCGCGAACAACCGGTGCGTGCGCCCCCCCCACTGGCCGCCGAGCTCCAGCCGGGCCCCACCGATGGTGGGGCTCGACACCATGCGGCCACCGACCCGGTCCCGGGCCTCCAGCACGGTGACCGTGCGGCCACGACGGCGCAGCTCCCGGGCGGCCACCAGCCCCGAAAGGCCGGCCCCCACCACCACCACGTCGACCGGCGCTTCGCTCATGGCCGCTCGACGCGACGCGTCTCCCGTTGCATCCAGCTGATCCAGTCGGCGGAGATGCCCTTGGGACAGACGGCCTCGCACTCCAGGTGGCTGCTGCAGCCGCCGAAGCCTTCGGCGTCCATCCGTTGCCGCATCGCCCGCACCCGGGCGCTGCGCTCCGGCTGGCCCTGGGGCAACTGGGCGAGGTGGGCCAACTTGGCGGCGCTGAACAGGCTGGCGGAGGCGTTCGGGCAGCTGGCCACGCAGGCGCCGCAGCCGATGCAGGTGGCGGTGTCGAAGGCGCTGGCCGCCCGTTCGCGGCCCACCAGGATGGCGTTGGCCTCCGGAGCGCTGCCGGTGTTCAGCGAGCAGTAGCCGCCGGCCTCAATGATCCGGTCCAGGGCGGAGCGGTCCACCGCCAGGTCCTGCAGAGGCGGGAAGGCCCGGGCGCGGAAGGGCTCGAGCGTGAGGGTGGCGCCATCGGCGAACTCGCGCAGATAGAGCTGGCAGACCGTGGTGAGGGCCCGCGGTCCATGGGCCTGGCCATTCACCAGAAAACCGCAAGACCCGCAGATGCCCTCGCGGCAGTCGTGCTCAAAGCCCACCGGCCGCTGGCCCTGGGTGATCAAGCGTTCATTGAGCCCATCGAGGGCTTCCAGCAGCGACAGGTCGGAGGACACCCCCTCCAGTCGGTGAACCTCAAAGCCGCCGCCCTCGCGGGGACCGGCCTGGCGCCAGATGCGCAGGGTGAGGGAGAGGCTGCGGCTCATCGGTAGCTGCGCTCGCTGGGGGAGATCGCGGTGTAGGTGAGCGGCTCGATGTGCCGGCGCGGCGCACTCCCAGCCCCATGCTCCCAGGCGGCGATGTGGGCGAAGCGCTCGTCGTCGCGGCGGGCCTC
>JBIKTO010000345.1:0-3539 GCA_044348065.1 Cyanobium sp. | reverse complement strand
CCAGCAGCAGCTGGCCCGGGCGCACCTGATCCCCCTGGCGCACCAGCAGCCGCTCGATCCGCCCGCCGGCCTGGGCCGCCAGCTGCACCTCCTCCAGTGCCTCCAGGGTGCTGACCGTGTCCACGGTGTCGCTGAACATCGCCGCCGCCGCCGCTTCGCTGCGCACCGGCAGGATCCGGGGCGGCGGGGCCGTTGGGGCCTGACAGGCTGCCAGCAGCAGCAGCAAGGGCACCCCGGCCAGGGCGCGGGGCCGCCGCCGGGCCGCCTGGCTCAGGACCGTGGCGGCAACCTCGCTCACCCTCTGGATCGAAACGCTCATCGAGGCCTGCCGGACGCGAACTCTACCCAGCGCGCCGTTGCGCGGGCTGCGCCGAATTCTTACGTTGAAGGCACCCAGGATCCATCCCATGCCCTCCGGCGCCGCCTTCAACGAACCCGACGACGGCCCAACCGGCGAGTTCGCCTCGCCCCACGATCGCCGCGCCCTGGAGCTGGCCCGTCTGCGCGGCCTCACCCAGACCGAAGGGGTGCTGCTGATCATCCTCGGGGTGCTGGCCATCGGCTTCCCGGTGATCGCCTCCGCCGGCGTCACGCTGATGGTGGCCCTGGCCTTCCTGATCGGCGGCATCCTCGGCTGGGTGGACAACCTCCGCCGCGCCCGCTCCCTCAGCCGCTGGCATGCCTTCTGGCGCCTGGTGATCGCCACCCTCTTCCTGGTCACCGGCCTGTGGATGCTGCTCCAGTTCAAGGCCGGCCTGGTGCCGGCCGCCCTGCAGATCAAGGCCCTGGCCACGGCCATCGGCATCGTGTTCCTCGCCGAGGGTCTGGTCTCCGCCGGCCTGGCCCTCTCCCATCGCCAGGTGCGCGGCTGGGGCTGGGGCCTGGCCAATGGCCTGATCACCGTGCTGCTGGGCCTGCTGATCCTCACCATGGGCACCGCCGGCCTGCTTTCGGTGCTCGGCCTGCTGGTGGGCGTGAGCTTCATCTTCAGCGGTTTCGACCTGCTGCGCTTCGGCAGCCGCTTCCACCTGGCCCCCGGCGAGGCGAAGGAGCCCGCCTCCCCGGCGCTCTGAGGGCGCCGCCGATGCCGGGATCCGGGCGCCGGGCCCGCCGGTGAGCGACCTCTTCCGCCACCGCGGCGAGGAAACCCTGCGCCGCATCGCCCCCCTGGCGGATCGCATGCGACCCCGCACCCTGGAGGAATTCGCTGGCCAGCAGGCGATCCTCGGGCCCGGCCGCCTGCTGCGTCGCGCCATCGCCGCCGATCGGGTGGGCAACCTGATCCTGCACGGCCCCCCCGGCACCGGCAAGACCACCCTGGCGCGGATCATCGCCAATACCACCCGCGCCCGCTTCGCCAGCCTCAACGCCGTGCTCGCCGGCGTGAAGGATCTGCGCGCCGAGGTGGAGGCCGCCCGCGAGCGGCTGGAGCTCCACGGCCTGCGCACCATCCTCTTCATCGACGAGGTGCATCGCTTCAACACCGCCCAGCAGGACGCCCTGCTGCCCTGGGTGGAGAACGGCACCGTCACCCTGATCGGGGCCACCACCGAGAACCCCTACTTCGAGGTGAACAAGGCCCTGGTGAGCCGCTCCCGCCTTTTCCGCCTCCAGCCCCTCGAGCCGGACGACCTGCGCCAGCTGCTGCGCCGCGCCCTCGCCGATCCGGAGCGCGGCTACGGCGACCGCCCGGTGAGCCTGGCGCCGGAGGCGGAAGCCCACCTGCTCGATGTGGCCGGCGGCGATGCCCGCAGCCTGCTCAACGCCCTCGAACTGGCGGTGGAAACCACCTCCGCCGACGCCGACGGCCGGATTGTGATCGATCTGGCGATCGCCGAGGAATCGATCCAGCAGCGGGCCGTGCTCTACGACAAGCAGGGCGATGCCCACTACGACACGATCAGCGCCTTCATCAAGTCGATCCGCGGCTCCGATCCGGATGCGGCCCTCTTCTGGCTGGCCCGCATGCTGGAGGCCGGTGAAAACCCCCGCTTTCTCTTCCGCCGCCTGCTGATCTCCGCCGGCGAGGACATCGGCCTGGCCGATCCCCAGGCGATCGTGGTGGTGCAGGCCTGCGCCGCGGCCTTCGAGCAGGTGGGCCTGCCGGAGGGCCTCTATCCCCTCGCCCAGGCCACCCTTTACCTGGCCAGCTGCGAGAAGAGCAACAGCACCCTCGGCTTCTTCGATGCCGTCAAGGCGGTGCGCGACACCGCCAGGCAGCGGGTGCCCGCCCACCTGCGCGATGCCAGCCGTGATGGCAGCGCCTTCGGCGATGGGGTGGGTTATCGCTACCCCCACGCCTTCCGCGACCACTGGGTGGCCCAGCAATACCTGCCCGATGCCCTGCAGGGGCAGGTGTTCTGGCAGCCCGGAACCCTCGGCTGGGAGGGGCGGACCCGCGAGCGGCTGCAGCAGCGCCGGGCGGCCCAGCTGGCGGCCGCCGCCGAAACCGGTCTCGATCAGCCGGAGCTGCTCAGCAGCGCCCCGGAGGATCCGCGCCTCGATCGCTGGCTGCGGCGCCAGGCGGTGGCGGAGGGGGAACGGCTCGATCGCCTGCGTCGCCGCTTCTGGCAGGACGCTCTCCCCGGCCGGCTGGAGCGGGTGCTGGTAATGGAGGCCCGCTCCCTGCTCTGGACCCTTGATCCCCTCCAGGCCGCCAGCGAGGGAGAGGTGGTGCTCAGCCTGGCGGAGACCGCTGTGGTCGAGCGGCTGGAGGCCGAGTTGCAGCTGCTCGATGCCCTGCGCCGGCCCCGGCTGCTGCTGGTGCCCCCCGAGAGGCCCCAGGCCCTGGCGGCCCAGCTGGAGCCCGGCTATCGCTTCGAAGGCTTCGCCGCCCGCCAACCCTTCCGCTCCCTGGCGCCCGCCGCGCTGGCGGCCTGGCTTGACCAGCTCACGGCCCTGGCCGCCCCCCACGCCCGGGCCCGGCTGCTGTTCAGCCGGCCCCTGCTCGGACCCGCCGGCAGCCTCGCCGCCTGGCTGGAACGCCAGGGGCAACGGGCCCAGCGGCAGGCGCTCAGCCCCTCCCTGCCGGCGGAGAGTGGCGCCCTGGCGGCCGACGCCGCCCTGGCGGAGCAGGTGAGCCAGGGGCTGGAGAGCCGGGGCTGGCGGCTGGAGGCCGAGAGCTGGTCGGAGGAGCTCGAATTGCCGCTCGGCGAGGGCCTGCTCCAGCGCTGGTTCGCGGTGGGGGCCGAGTACCGGCGCCGCCTGGAGGCCGAGCTCGATCCCGCCGCCCTGGAGGCCCTGATCGCCCTCTTCCAGCGCCACCGCGGCGCGCTGCTCCCCCAGCCCCTGGGCCACACCCTGCTCAAGGCGACGGCGCCATGAAAAAAGCCCCGGCGCCAGCCGGGGCAGGGTGCGGGCGGGATGGGCCCTGGTCTCACCAGAGACCGCGCACGGCACCGCTGGGGGGGGCATCCATCTTGACGGCGGCCACCGGGTCGGCCATCTGGTTGGCCTGGATGCAGGCGGGCAGGAACACGTACCAGGAGAGCAGGGAGGTGCACTGGGCGGTGCCGGCCTGGCAGCGACCCTCGGCGCAG
>JBIKTO010000344.1:0-3541 GCA_044348065.1 Cyanobium sp. | reverse complement strand
CCAGCAGCGCCAGCGTGCGCTCCAGCCAGCAGCCGCCCTGCGGGTGGGGCAGCAACGCCTTGTCGCGCCCCATCCGCCGGCTGGCGCCGCCGCTGAGCAGACAGGCGCGCCAGCTTTGCCTAGGGTTGCTGCGCGAAATGGACGGTTCCATGGCTCCCTCCCCCCACTGCGCCACCCTGCTGGCGGCCAAGCGCCGCAGTGGCCTCAGCTTCGCCGATCTGGGGCAGCGGCTGGGCCAGGACGAGGTATGGGTGGCCAGCCTGCTGCACGGCCAGTCCACCGCCTCGCCCGAGCAGGCCCAGACCCTGCTCGACGCCCTCGCCATCCCCGTCGCCGACCGGGACGCCCTGGCCGAGGCGCTCACCACCTACCCGCTCAAGGGCGCCCTCGAGCCGGTGATCCCCACCGATCCCCTGCTCTACCGCTTCTACGAAATCCTGCAGGTGTACGGCCTGCCGCTCAAGGATGTGATCCAGGAGAAATGCGGTGACGGCATCATGTCGGCGATCGACTTCACGCTCACCGTCGACAAGGTGGAGGACCCCAAAGGGGATCGGGTGAAGGTGACGATGAACGGAAAATTCCTGCCCTACCGGAAGTGGTGAGGCTCGCCTCCTGAATCAGCCCGTTCGGCGCAAACCAGGGGAGGGAAGCCAGCCCCCCTCTCCTTGTTTTCCCATGACGAACGCGGCCCCCTTCCCACATCGCCTGCGCGGCATCAGCCCCTGCAGCTACGCCCATCCCACCGATCGCGCCACCGCGGCCGCCCTGCGCCAGATCCCCTACGTCGAGTCCCTCCTCCCCCAGCTCACGGACCTCGGCCTGGAGCGCTCCTACCGCCAGAGCCTGATGGCCTCCGGCATCCGCATCGGCCCCAACCAGCTGCCGCAGCTGTGGCGGGATTATCAGAGCTGCCTGGCGGCGCTCGACAGCGAGGTGGAAGGCGAACTCTTCCTGGTGCAGACGCCCGAGGTCAACGCCACGGCCTTCGGGGTGGAGCGACCGATCATCGTTCTGCATTCCGGCCTGGTTTCGCTGCTGGAACCCGAGGAGCTCAAGGCCGTGATCGCCCACGAAGTGGGCCACATTCACTCCGGCCATGGGCTCCACTCCACCCTGCTCAGCCTGCTGGTGAGCCTCGGCGGCAGCGCCCTTGCGATCGGCGAACTGCCGCTGCAGTTGATCCGTCTGGCCCTGCTCGAATGGTCGCGGGCCGCCGAACTCACCTGCGATCGGGCCGCGACCCTCGCCACCCGCGATCCGCTGCTGGTCTGCCGCGCGTTGATGAAGCTCTCCGGTGGCGGCATGGCGGGCCTGAACGTGGAGGCCTTCCTGCAGCAGGCGATGCAGGTGGACGACGGGCTGAACCCGCTGGAGCGGGGGCTGAGCAGTCTGGCGGAACTGTCGCTCAGCCATCCCCTGGCCGCCCGCCGCGTCCGTGAACTGATGCGCTGGGTGCAGAGCGGCGATTACGACCGGATCCTCAATGGTGTTTACGTGCGCCGGGGCGAGGAGGCGATCGCCAGCAACAACTTCACGCAGGCGGTTGATTTCTGCACCGGCCAGGTCAACACCCTGATCCAGGAAGCGGGCAGTGGCGTGCAGCAGCTGGCGCAGGGTGTGGGGGAGTGGGTCCGTTCCGCGACCCGTGCCTCCCACCCTGAGGGGATTCCCTGATCCCCTTCAGGTCGATGGTGAAGGCGCGCCTCGGAGCCACGGCCCTGCCGGGCATCGCGCACGATCTGGGTGGCGGCGGCCTCCGGGAACTGCCCGGCAAAGCGCGAGAGGGCGCGGTGGGGAGTGGTGTCCGCCAGCTTGCATTCCACCAGCTGGCTGGGATGGCCATCGACGCTGAGGCAGAAGTCCACCTCGGTGCCGTCCTTGGTGCGGATGTAGTGGAGCCCGGCCTCACAGCCGCGGCTGTCAACGAGCTGGTGGACCTGGTGGTGCAGGATCACCGCCACGGCATTTTCGAAGCGCACGCCTGCGTCTCCTTTCACCAGGCCGGTGTCGTTGAAATACACCTTCGGCGCCTGCAGTAGCGCTCGGGCGATGTTGCGGTGCCAGGGCTGTACCACGATCACCACATAGAGCGCCGCCAGAATGTCGAGATAGCGGCGCAGGGTGGTGGGCGACACCGCCAGGTCACGGGCCAGCGAGGCCAGGACGCTGGCCCTCCGGCTTGCCATCGATCACCCCCTTGAGCCAACCCTTCCATTCGGGCATCTTGTGGATCTCATCGAACACCAGCAGATCGGACCGCGGGTTCCAGCTCTGGCGGAGCAGCACGGCCCGATCGGCCGGCACATCCCAGTTGAGGTATTGGGGATCGGCGTGGCCCTCCATCACCTGCCGCGCCAGGGTGGTCTTGCCGACCTGACGCGCCCCGGTGAGAACCACGGCTTTGCGGGCCAGGTCGCGCAGGAGCGGTGTTTCCAGTTCCCGTTGAATCCGACCGACTGCCTGCACTCTGGAAGAAAGTCGCAACGATTCATCCTAGTGGTGCTAGATAGTCGCCACTGACAATGGCAACCTGGCGCCCGCACGGGGCAGGCGGCCTCAGCGTTCCAGCTGCTCCAGCCAGCTGCGCAGATCCTCGGCGCCCTGAAAATCCAGCAGGGCCAGGGCCAGTTCCTCCAACTGCGGGAGGGAGAGGGCTTCGATCCGGGCGCTGGTGGCGGCCTCCGGGGATCCGCAACGGCGCTCCAGCAGCCGCAGGGCCAGGGCGCAGGCCTCGCGGCGGCGGCCTTCCTCCAGGCCCTGCTCCAGTCCCTCCTGCCGTCCAAGCGCGACCCCCTCCTGACGCCCCAGCTCCACACCCTCCTGGCGTCCCAGCGCAGCGCCCTCCTCGCGCCCTTCCTGTCGCCCTTCCTCCAGGATGTCCTGGAAGGCGCGGGTGTGGCGCCAGAAGTCTTTGGAGATGCCGAGAGTGGCCATGATCTGCTGGTTGGAAAGACCTTGAAAGCGTTCGGAAAGAATAGGCAGGATCAGCTCGATCAGATCCGGCCGCCGGGCGAGGATGCGCTGGGTGCAGGGCCCGAGATCGGGCTCTTTCTGCACCGGCAGGGTGAGCAGGGCGAGCGAGGGATCCAGATCGGGCTGGCGGGCCAGAGCTGCGAGATCCACCCAGGTCACGTCCTGCTCCAGGAAGCGCCGCAAGGGAAGGGGCTGGCTGGAGCCGAGGGCCAGGCCTCGGTGGGCCAGAAGCACCAGCACCTGCAGATGCTCCACCTCCCCGTGCTGTTGCAGGAGCCGGAAGGTTTCCGCCGCCAGGCGGCGGTGGAAGTGCCGATCGGCGTGCATCTGCACCTCCAGGAGCACCACCGGAAAGCCAGCGCTGCCGCCGGGGTGCTGGCGGGGCCAGAGCACGCCATCGGGATGGTGGGCCACCTTTTTGAGGGTGATCGGCCGGAAGTGGTAGGCGGGTTCGGTGTCCCCAGCCTCTGTGGCGTCCAGCCCGGGGAGGAGCTGCCGCACCAGATCGGGCAGGGCCCGGAACACCTCGGCGTACCAGTGATCGCTGGGCAAGGGAGTTGGGAGG
>JBIKTO010000343.1:0-3551 GCA_044348065.1 Cyanobium sp. | reverse complement strand
CGAGGTCTGACGGACGACAGCCTGAGGTAACCCACGCCACAGAGCACAGGCGGAGGTTGGCGGGGCGACAAGGGGAAAGACTGAACCCCGTGCCAGACCATGGCCGCGTCTCTTCTCCGTCATGCCCCGAACCCATGCAGCTGCTCCAGCGCCATGGCGTTGGTTGCTGGCGCTCTGGCTGGCGGCTCTGGCTCTGGCGCTGATCGGGTTGGGCAACCTGCCGCTGCGGGACTGGGACGAAGCGACCATCGCGCGGGTCTCCCTGGAGATCAGCCGCAGCCCGTTCCCCGAGGGACTGCTGCCCACCTACCTGGGGCGGGCCTATCTGAACAAACCTCCTGGCCTTCATCTGGGGATCGCCGGCGTCATCCATCTCTGGCAGTGGGCCACGGGCAGCAGCCCGGCCAGCCTGCCGCCGGAGTGGGTGGTGCGCCTCCTGCCGGCCCTGGGCTCCACCCTGCTGGTGCCCCTGCTGGGCCTGGTGCAGCTCCGCCTGCGGCCGAACCGACCTGACATCGCCATCGCCACGGCGCTGATCACCCTGACACTCCTGCCGCTCGCCCGCCATGGCCGCCTGGCGATGCTGGACGGCACCCAGCTGACGGCCATGGCCCTGGTGTGGCTGGGCCTTCTTTCCGCCGGTCCTGGAGCCCGCCGGGCCCTGGGCGGCGGCCTGGTGGCCGGCCTGGGGGGGGCGATGCTGTTGCTGCTCAAGGCACCGGTGGCCCTGCCGGTGCTGGCAGGAGCGCTCCTCCTGCGCCGTCTCGACGGTGACCTGGAGCGCCGCGGCTGGCGCTGGCTCCTGGCCGGCCTGCTGCTGGGCCTGCTCCCCGGCCTGACCTGGCACGGCTGGCATCTGGCCATGCGGGGCGGCGATGCTCTGGTGATGTGGGGACCCCAGGGCATGGGGCGGCTGGTGCGGGCCGTGAACGCCAATGGGGGAGGACCGCTCATGCCCCTCACGCAGATGGTGGTGGGAGGCTGGCCCTGGCTGCCCTTGCTGCCCTTCGCCCTGGCCCAGGCCTGGCGTGAGCGGCGGCAACAGGCCGGGCGCTGGACCCTGGGTCTGGCCCTGCAGGCGGGGCTGCTGGTGTTTCCGCTACGCACCCAGCTCCCCTGGTACAGCCTGCTGCTCTGGCCACCCTTCGCCCTGGCCTGCGGCGCGGTGCTCGCCGATCTGGCCATGGGAGCGCGGTCGGGCCGACTGCACCGTGCCCTGGGAGGGCTCTGGACGGGCCTGGGGGGACTGCTGCTGATCGCCGCGCTGGTGCTGCTGCTGCTGCCGGGCCAGCCGGTTCCGGCCATCGGTTTGCTGGCGGTGGCTCCGGCGGGGATCGGCCTCCTCCTGGGGGGGCGACAACTGGGCTGGCCTGGCAGGGGCGCCCGACCTGGGCGGGCGATTCTGGTGATGGCCACCGGCTGGTTTCTGGCCCTGGGGGTTCTGTTCGCTGGCCCTCTCTGGAACTGGGAGCTCGCTGAACAACCCTCGATCGCACCAGCCCTGGCGCTGGCGGCCGGACAGAACGGGGAGTCGCCGGTGCTTCTCCTCGAAGGCGATGGGCAGACACAGCGCCCGAGCCTGCTCTGGTATCTCAATGCAAGCTCCGTCCCCCTGGAGGAGCGGGGGGCGCCCTGGCCGGCGCACAGCTTCCGGATGCTCGCCCGCTCCAAACCTGGCGACCTGGGGGCGGAGAGCCGCTGCCGGCTGGAGCAAAGCGGGGAAGCGGGTTGGAACAGGTGGGAGTGCCGGGCATTAGGAGACCATTCCTGAAGGGAAAAGCCGTGCTCTTGGGCCGGAGATTGCCCAACGCTCCCCATGGAAAGGCCTTCAGCTGCTGCGGCGACTGCTCTGGTAAAGCCAGATGTCATCCCGATCAACGATCAGACGAAAGTCCGGCATGGCCCGCAGCCGCTGCCGCAGCTTGCGTAGCAGGGCGGGCGATGCTTTGTAGCCTGGATGACGAGCATCAAGAAGGATCTGATCAAAGTGATCCAGACGCTGGATCTGCTTGGCACTCACAATCGAGAGCCGCTGTCTGTGCGAAACATGAGGCGCAAAATTGTTGCTCACCAACAGCGCGCCCTTGGGGTCAACCTGTGCCAGGGCCTCACGCATGGCTCCCAGATGGCCGTGATGTTCCTGGAAGGTACCAAAGAAGAAACCGATCCGGGAGAACACCAGGAAGGTGATCAAAGCCCAGGCAACCATGATGGTTGGCAGCCGGCCCCGCAACCAGCGCGGATAGTCGCCGATCCCGTGCTGAACGGGCACCAGAGTCTGCTGCACAGCCAGGGCCAGGAAGGGAACCAGCAGCAGCGAATAATGGTGCACCAGATCCTTCAGCGCAGGCCTGGCCGCCGCCAGATTAAGTAGCATCAATGGAGCAAAAGGAAGCAAGGTAAAAAAGAAGCGACTGCGCTGGCGATGCAGAAGAACATACAAAACAGGCAGCAGCAAAAGCAGCAGATACTCGACACTGGCCAGCGAGAACACCTGGCTGATCAACTGGCCCAGCACAACCAGCCACCCCAGCGGCCCGGCGGACAGATCAGCCTGCTGGCCTCCCAACCGTGGAATCAGTCAGGCCCCCACCACAGCGAACCAGGCCAGTGCAAGAGCCAGCAGAGAGCCGCCGATCCACCGCCGTCCCTGCAGCAGGAGAACACCGGCGATACCAAGCACCAGCAGGGCGAGGCCCACCTTGCAGGTCAAAGCCAGAAGCAAGGCGACAAACACCCTCAGCTCATCGCCGGCAGCTCTACGCTCCAACCACCACAAGACCTGCATCACAAGCGGGAACGCAAGCGTTTCCGGATGGAAGTCGAAGATGGCGGTATTGAACACCACGGGATCAAGCAGCAGCATCGCCAGACTGGCGGCGGTGGCACTGCGGGAAAGCCAGCGCCAGCGGGCGAGGGCGGCCAAGGGGAACACAGCCCCCGCCAAGGCGGCCGATTGAACGAGGAACAGCAGGGCCGGCGAAGGAACCAGCCTTGACAGCCAGCCGAGCGGATACAGGACAAAGGCTCCGTGGTCCGCCAGGATGTGATGGCCTAGCAGACTGCTCTAGGCCGACAATCCCTGAGCAATCAGACTAACAGCCTGATCAAAGATCGCCAAATCCAAGGCGGAGGTCTGGAACCAGAAATGGCGCAACGTCAGCGCGCCTGCATACAGACCGAAGCTAACGGCAAAGAAAAGCCAGGTCAATCTCGATCGAGCCTATGGCGACAAGCTATGACGAGCCAAAAAAAAGGCGCCCACGAGGGGCGCCATACTGACATCTCTTAATCGCAACGATCAGAGAGCGTTTCCACGGGGCAGAACCTCTTCAGGGAAGACGAAGTTTTCGTGCGGCTGGTCGGCGGGAGCCATCCAGGCGCGCAGACCTTCATTGAGCAGGATGTTCTTGGTGTAGAAGGTCTCGAATTCGGGATCTTCCGCCGCCCGGATCTCCTGGCTCACGAAGTCGTAGGCCCGCAGGTTGAGGGCCAGGCCGATGATGCCGATGCTGCTGGTCCACAGACCCATCACCGGCACGAACAGCATG
>JBIKTO010000342.1:0-3571 GCA_044348065.1 Cyanobium sp. | reverse complement strand
CGCTTCCTGCTCACCGCTGAGGCCGCCGGCCCGGCGGTGGAGCTGGTGCTGGGCAAGACCGACCTGGCCCCCGCCGAGGAGGTGGAGGCGTGGTGCGCGCGCCTGCGGGGCTGGGGCTACCCGGTCCATCCGGTTTCGGTGCGGCGGGGCGATGGCCTGGAGGCGCTGCGGGCGGCGTTGGCCAGCCCCGGGCTGGTGGTGTTGAGCGGGCCCTCCGGGGTGGGCAAGAGCAGCCTGCTCAATGCCCTGCGCCCGGATCTCACCCTGCGCACCGGAGCGGTGTCCGGACGCCTGCAGCGCGGTCGCCACACCACCCGCCACGTGGAGCTGTTTCCCCTGGGCGCGGCCCTGGTGGCGGATTCCCCCGGCTTCAACCGCCCGGAGTTGCCCCACGATCCCGCCGCCCTGGCCGGCCTGTTCCCGGAACTGCGCGAGCGGCTGGCCCAGGCGCCCTGTCAGTTCCGCAACTGCCGCCATCAGGGCGACCCTGGCTGTGCCATGGCCGCCGGCTGGGATCGCCAGGAGCTTTACGCCCAGTGCCTGGCGGACCTGGAGGCCCGCCCATCCGAGCACCGACGGGTGGAACGGCTCGACCCCCGGCCTGAACCCCAGCTCGATCCCCAGCTGCGCCGCGGCTCCCGCCGCACCGAGCGCCAGCGGCTGGCGGAGGAGGCCCAGGGTGACCTCAGCTCCCCATCATCCCCGGCAGGTTGAGATCGAGGCCGCCGGTGAGGGTCTCCATCCGTTCGCGCATGGTGGTGGTGGAGATCTCATAGGCGTTCGCCAGCGCCTCCATCACAGCGGATTCGGCGGATTCGGCACCCTGGCCCAGCAGCTCAGGGTCGATGCGCACCCGCAGGGGCTGCTGGTTGCCCGTGATCCAGATGCTCACCAGGCCGTTGCCGCTCTTGCCCTCCAGCTCCATGGCATCGAGCTCCTCCTGGAGCTTCTGGGCGTCCTGCTGGATCTGCTGGGCCTTGCGGAAGGCGCCGGCGATGTCACCGAAATTGGGAAGACCGAAGCCAGCCATGCCGAGCCGAGGGGTACTGGGAGCGAACGTATCAGGGGAACTCCGCGAAGCCCAGGCGTTTCACCTCCGGATGCAGGACCACCCCCCGCTCCTGTCGCACCCGCTCCTGGACCAGCTGGATCAGGGTGTCGATGTCGGCCGCGCTGGCGCCGCCGGTGTTGACGATGAAGTTGGCATGCATCGGCGACACCTGCGCCCCGCCCACGCTCAGCCCCTTGAGCCCCAGCGCCTCGATCAGCCGCCCGGCCTTTTCGGGTTCCGGATTGCGGAACACGCTGCCGCAGCTGGGTTGTTGGTAGGGCTGGCTGTTGGTGCGACTGTGCAGGTTGGCGCTGGTGCGGGCGCTGACCGCCGCGGGGTCCTGGCCCGCCTCCAGCTGCAGGCGGGCGGCGAGCACCAGCAGCGGTTCCCGCTGCAGGCGGCTGTGGCGGTAGGCGAAGTCGAGGGCCTGCAGCGCCAGCGGGAAGGGTTCCTCCGGACGGGCCGGATCGATCACCTCGGCCACCACGAAGCGCTCGGCCAGGCAACCCCCCTGGGCACCGGCGTTCATCACCACCGCCCCGCCCACGGTGCCGGGGATGCCCACCGCCCACTCCAGCCCCGCCAGCCCCAGCCGGGCCGCCTTGCGGGCCAGGGTGGGGATCGGTTCGCCCGCCTCCGCCCACACCAGGCCGGAGCTGGCATCGAGCCGGCTGCCCTGCAGGCGGCGGTTGCAGAGGGTGAGCCCCGGCAGGCCGGCGTCGGCGATCAGCAGGTTGGAGCCCGCGCCGATGCAGCGGTAGGGCATCCCCTCGGCCACCGCCCAGGCGGCCAGGGCGATCAGTTCCTCGCGGCTGCCGGGCTCGGCGAACCATTCGGCCGGGCCGCCCACCTTCCAGGTGGTGAAATCGCCGAGGGGCACGGAACGGCGCAGGCCGGCGGGAGGGGCCGCGGCGGCCATCTCAGGCGGCCTGTGCCGGCGGCGCGTCCTCGAGGCGTCCCAGTCGGTCCCAGAGGCTGTTGACATCGCCGGCTCCCATCGCCAGCACAAGATCCCCCGTCAGGCTCGCTTCGGCCAGCTGCTCCACCAGCTCCTCCAGGCTCTCCGCCGACTGAACGCTCAGCTCGGGCGCGTGGCGTCGCACCGCCTCCGCCAGGGCGGCGCTGGAGATGCCCGTGATCGGGGCTTCCCCGGCGGCGTAGAGGGGCGCCACCAGCACGGCGTCGGCCCGGCTGAGGGCGGCGGCGAATTCGTCCAGAAACTGGGCGGTGCGGCTGTAGCGATGGGGCTGGAACACCGCCAGCAGGCGCCTGGGGGCCATCGGCAGGGGGCTGCGGCCGCTCTGCACCATCAGCCGGGCCGTGGCCAGGGTGGCGGCCACCTCGCTGGGATGGTGGGCGTAGTCGTCGACGATCACCCGCTCGCGCCAGACGCCCCGGCAGTCGAAGCGACGGCCGGGGGGCCGCAGGCCGCAGACGGCCTCCCGCAGGTCGGCGAAGGGCACCCCCTCCAGGCGGCAGGCGGCGATGGCGGCGGTGGCGTTGCTGAGGTTGTGGCGGCCCGGCAACGGCAGCTCCAGGCTGCCGACCCGCTCCCCCTCCTCGTAGAACTCCGCCAGGGTGCCGTCTCCCCGCTCCTCCAGGGCCAGGGCGGCGAAGTTCACCCCCTCGGCCGTCTCGATCGACCACCAGCTGTGGGCCTGGAAGTGCTCGCGCAGGATCGGGCAGTCGCGGTTGGCCAGCAGCCGCTCGCTGCCGGCGGCGAAGCGCTGCAGGGTGTCGATCAGGGCCTGCAGGTCGGGGTAGTGGTCGGTGTGGTCGAGTTCGATGTTGGTGAGCACGCCGAGGCGGGCGGCGAATTTCACCAGGGAGCCATCGGATTCGTCCGCCTCCGCCACCAGCAGCCGCCCCTCGCCCTGGCGACCGTTGCTGCCGAAGGCGGGCACCACGCCGCCGATCACGGCGGTGGGGTCCTGGCGGGTGGCCTCCAGCAGGGTGGCCACCAGGGTGCTGGTGGTGGTTTTGCCGTGGCTGCCGGCCACGGCGATCGAGGGTTGGCCGTTGATCAGTGCCGCCAGGATGTCGGAGCGGTGCACCACGGCGAGGCCGCGACGGCGGGCTTCCGCCAGCTCGGGATTGCTCTCCGGCACCGCGGAGCTGATCACCACGAGGGCTTCGCTGGCGCCGTCGTCGCAGAGGGCGGCGATGGTGGCCGCCTCCTGGCGGGGGAACACATGCACCCCCTGACGCCGCAGCCCTTCCACCACGGCGGTGCTGCGGGGGTCGGAGCCGCTCACCACAAAGCCGCGCGCCGCCAGGATGCCGGCCAGGGCGGACATGCCGATGCCGCCGACGCCGATGAAGTGGAGGGGTTGCTGGCGATCGAGCGTCAGGGTCAAGGGCACCTCCGGGACGTGCTGAAGATAGGTCCGCAGGCGCCTCCCGCCTGCTTTACGAGTTGCATCGAAGCGTCCGCCGCGTCGGTTGCGCCCGGCCCGGCCCGGTCGCCGTGATCGGCCCTCAGCCAGGGAAGTGGGCGCCGCTGTCGCCAAAAGGCCGCCG
>JBIKTO010000039.1:0-10803 GCA_044348065.1 Cyanobium sp. | reverse complement strand
CCAGTCGGCACAGCGAATCACATCGAGGTTGTGCTCGATCACCAGGATCGAATTGCCCTTGTCCACCAGGCGCTGGATCACATCCATCAGCTTGTGGACGTCGTAGAAGCTCAGGCCGGTGGTGGGTTCGTCGATCAGATAGAGGGTTTTGCCCGTGGCGCGACGGCTCAGCTCGGTGGCCAGCTTCACCCGCTGGGCCTCACCGCCCGAGAGGGTGGGCGCCGGCTGACCCAGCTTGATGTAGCCCAGACCCACATCCACCAGCGTGCGCAGGCGTTCAGCCGCCTGGGGGATGGCGGTGAACACCTCGGCGGCCTGCTCCACCGTCATCTCGAGCACGTCGGCGATCGTGTGGCCGCGATAGGTGACCTGGAGGGTTTCCCGGTTGTAGCGGGCGCCTTTGCAGACATCGCACTGCACGTAGACATCCGGCAGGAAATTCATCTCGATCACATTCACCCCCTGACCGCCGCAGGCCTCGCAGCGTCCGCCCTTGACGTTGAAGCTGAACTGCCCCACCTGATAGCCGCGGGCCTTGGCCTCCACCGTGGCGGCGAACACCTGGCGGATCGGATCGAAGGCGCCGGTGTAGGTGGCGGGATTGGAGCGAGGGGTGCGGCCGATCGGTGACTGGTCGATGACGATCACCTTGTCGATCGCCTGGATGCCGCGCAGCTCCGCCAGGCCAGCGGGGAATGGCACCTTCAGGCCGAGGCGATGCTCGAGGGCAGGATGCAGCAGCTCGTTGATCAGGGTGCTCTTGCCGCTGCCGCTCACGCCGGTGACGCACACCAGGCGGCCGAGGGGGATCTCCACATCGATGCCCTGCAGGTTGTTGCGGCTGGCATTGACGAGCGTGAGGCAGCGGCTGCCGGTGGAGCGCCGCTCGGCGGGGGTGGGGATGGAGCGGCGGCCGCTGAGGTAGGCGCCGGTGAGGGACTGCTCGGAGTCGAGCAGATCCTGGAGGCTGCCCTCGGCGACGATGCGGCCGCCATGCACGCCGGCCCCGGGACCGATGTCGACCAGGTGGTCGGCGGCGCGGATCGTGTCCTCGTCGTGTTCGACGACGATCAGAGTGTTGCCCAGGTCGCGCAGGCGGGTGAGGGTGGCCAGCAGGCGATCGTTGTCGCGCTGGTGCAGGCCGATGCTGGGCTCATCGAGAACGTAGAGCACGCCGGTGAGGCCGGCGCCGATCTGGGTGGCCAGGCGGATGCGCTGAGCCTCACCGCCGGAAAGGGTCATCGCCGGCCGGTCGAGGGTGATGTAATCGAGGCCGACATCGATCAGGAAGCGCAGGCGCAGGCGGATCTCCCGCAGCACCAGATCGCCGATCTGGATCTGGCGGGGGCTGAGCAGGGGCTCGCTGCCCTCGCTGGCCCCCACCCCCATCAGCGCCTCGATGCGCTCCAGCGTCTGGCCGACGCTGACGCAGGTGAGCTCATGGATGCGGAAGGGTCCCACCTTCACCGCCAGGGCTTCGGGGCGCAGGCGCAGGCCGCGGCAGGTGGCACAGGGCACCAGCTCCAGGTACTTCTCCAGCTTCTGGCGGATCGCTTCGCCGCTGGCATCCCGCAGCTGGCGCTCCAGGATCGGCAGCACCCCTTCAAAGGGTCGCTGATAGCCAGCCGCCTTCTTGTAGCGGCTGTCGGCCTGGATCGTGATCGGCTCGCCGGAGCCATGCAGCAACACCTGGCGCTGCTCATCGCTGAGCTGGTTCCAGGGGGTCTTGAGTTCGAAGCCGAAGGCTTCGCCCACCGAGTAGAGCAGCGAGAAGTAATAGGAGTTGTCCTTGTCGCTCCAGGGGGCGATCGCGGCGTACACCGGCAGGCTGGGATCGGGCACCACCCGCTCCATGGTGAAGGTGCGCAGGTGGCCGATGCCGTGGCAATCCGCGCAGGCGCCGTAGGGACTGTTGAAGGAGAAGAGGCGGGGGGAGAGCTCCTCCATCACCGCGCCGTGCACGGGGCAGGCGAAGTTTTCGGAGTAGAGGCGCTCCCGCTCCAGGCCCTCGGGCAGATCCTCGCCCGCCTTGGGCACCACCTCCACCAGGGCCAACCCCTCGCCGCGCTTGAGGGCGGTGCCAAGGGAATCGGTGAGCCGCTCCTGCACACCCTCGCGGGCGACCAGGCGGTCGACGACCACTTCGATGTTGTGGGCGTGATTCTTGTCGAGCTCGATGTTGTCCGCCAGCTCGCGCACCTCCCCGTTGATGCGCACCCGGGCGAAGCCTTCCGCCGCCAGACCGGAGAGCAGCTTCACGTGGGTGCCCTTCTTGCCCCGCACCACCGGCGCCAGCAGCTGGTAGCGGGTGCCCTCCGGCAGGGTGAGGATCTGATCCACCATCTCGTCGATGGTCTGGGGGCGGATCGAGCGGTCGCACTGGGGGCAGTGGGGCTCACCGGCGCGGCCGAACAGCAGGCGCAGGTAGTCCTGGATCTCCGTGACCGTGCCGACGGTGGAGCGGGGGTTGTGGCTGGTGGATTTCTGGTCGATCGAGATCGCCGGCGACAACCCCTCGATCGCGTCGACATCGGGCTTGTCCACCTGGCCCAGAAACTGGCGCGCGTAGGCGGAGAGGCTCTCCACGTAACGGCGCTGGCCCTCGGCGAAGATCGTGTCGAAGGCCAGGGAGCTCTTGCCGCTGCCGCTCACGCCGGTGAACACCACCAGGCGATTGCGGGGGATCGTGAGATCCACATCGCGCAGGTTGTGCTGGCGGGCGCCCCGCACCCGGATCACATCCTCCAGGGAACCGCCACTGAGCAGCTGATGGGGAGCCCCGGCTTCGCGTCCGCTGGCGTTCCCGGTTCCACTTCCTTGTCCGTTTCTGGCGGTGGACCCGGCGCTGGCGCGGGGCATGGAGGCTGCTCGACAGCCGCTGATTCTATGGGCGAGCTCCGCGGATCGGCTCAGGCCGCCCGGGGCCGACCGGGGGGTGGGGGATCGCGGCGCTCCAGCAGGCTGGCGGCGAAGCTGCGGGCCTCGCCGAGATCGCCGCCGGCCAGTTCCGCGAGCTCGGCCTGGCGTTCACGGGCGTCCCGAAGTCGGGACACCCGCGTGTGGGTGAGGCCGTCCTCCACCACCTTGGCCACGCGGAAATGGTGATCGGCGGCGGCCGCCACGAGGGGCTGGTGGGTGACGCAGAACACCTGCCTGGAAGCCCCGAGCCGCTGCAGCAGCTCGGCCATGGCGCCGCTCACCCGGCCGCTGACGCCGGTGTCGATCTCATCGAACAGCAGGGTGACGTGGGGATCGGCCGCCGCCAGGCAGGTCTTGAGGGCGAGCAGGAAGCGGCTCATCTCACCGCCGGAAGCCACGTCCGCCAGGGGCGCCAGGGGCTGGCCGGGGTTGGCACTGAAACGGAACTGCACCATGTCGGCCCCCTCCTCGCCCGGTTCGGCGGGCTCCAGAGCGACAGCGAAGCGCACATTGGCCAGGCCCATCGGCCGCAGGGCCGCCAGAAGCTGCTCCTCCAGCGCCCGGGCGGCCGCGGCACGACGGGCACTGAGGGCCTGGTTGCGGCGGTCCCGGTCAGCCCGGCTCTGGGCCTCCGCCTCCCGCAGGGCCGCGAGGGCCGCCTCGGCCCCACCCGGGGCCAGCTGCCGCCGCAGGCGATCGCGCAGGCTGATCAGCTCCGCCAGATCGAGGCCGTGGCGGCGCTCCAGGGTGCGCAGTTCGGCGATGCGCTCCTGCAGCTCCGCCAGGCGGCCAGGATCGCTCTCCAGGCTGGCGCCGTAGCGATCCAGGTCGCGGCTGAGCTGCTGGAGACCCAGCAGGGCACCGGTGCAGGCCTCCAGCAGGGGCGCGGCGGTGGGATCGAGGGCGGCCATCTGCAGCAGCTCCTGCTCACAGGCCGCCAGGTGATCGAGGGCGGCCGGGGCGGCCTCCGCCCCCTCCAGCAACCGGCCGAGCAGCGCCGCCACCCCCTCCTGGAGGCGCACCCCATGGGCCAGGCGGTCCTGTTCGGCCTGCAGCCGCTGCCGCTCCTGTGGATCATCCAGAGCGGCGGCCTCGAGATCTTCGAGCAGCTGCTCCTCCTGGCGGCGCTGGCGCTCCAGCCGCTCCCGATCGGCCTCCGCCAGCGCGAGCGCCCGCTCCGCCGCCCGCCAGTGGCGAAAGGCCCCCCGCGCCGCCTCCAGCTCGGCCAGCACCGTTTCGCCGGCGAAACGGTCGAGCCAGCGCCGCTGCTGCCCGGGGCGGGCCAGCTGCTGGGTCTGACCCTGAACCGTGAGATCGAGGAGCAGGGGACGGAGCTCCAGCACCTGGGCGCGGCTGATCGCCACGCCGCTGAGGCGGTGGCGGCTGCTCAGCCGCTCCTCCTGCAGGCGCCAGTCGCGGCTGAGCAGCAGCTCCTCCTCGTCGGCCTCCAGCTCCTGCGCCGCCAGCCACTCGCGCAGGGGCGGCGTGAGGGTGAAGCTGGCCTCGATCCGGCCGCGCGCGCAACCGCGACGCAGCAGCCGGGCCCCCTGGCTGCCCTGGGCACCGCCGAGCAGGGCGTCGAGGGCGTCGAGGAGGATGGATTTGCCGGCGCCCGTCTCGCCGGTGAGCACCGTGAAGCCTGGCTCGAAGGCGAGCTCGAGCCGCTCGATCAGGGCGATGTTCTCGAGACGCAGACCGGTGAGCACGGCAGCCGCCGCTGGCGCCCTCGACCGTAGCGGCGTCGGGATCAGATGCCCAGGGGCGGAGCCGGCCACCGCTGGCGGAAGTGATCGATCTCCAGTTCGAGCACGCCTTCGGAGATGGCGAGCGCCTGGGCGACGGCGCGCAGGAAGCGATCCTCCCCCGCCTCGATCCTGCCGTTGGCGGCCACCACCCGGAACACCGATTCCAGGATCAGGCCGCGGGCGTTGTCGTCGAGACGGGAGCGCTCGCGCCGCAGCCCGGCCAGCGCCGCCTCGGCGGGGGAGGAACCGGCGGCGGCCGCCTCGGCCATGGTGGCGACCGCCTGGCGCAGCGCCGTCTGATCGGGAGGATGGCCCATCAGATCGGTGTACACCGCAGCCATGGCGCCGATCTCCGCCTCCTCGATCGCCCCGTCGGCCAGGGTGGCGACCACCAGGCAGGCCAGCAGCTGATCGCGCACCCGCAGGGCGGTGCGATCGCCGCAGAGCGCCCCCCAGCGCAGATCGGAGAGGTCGCGCTGGCGGCGGCTGGCCTGGGATTCGCGCGGATCGCGCTTGCAACCGCTGCGCCCGCCCGAGAGGCTGTCGTACTGATGGAAGGTGAAGCGCTCCACCAGCTCCCGGCAGAAGCGCACACCCCGCACCGAATTGCCGTAGCGATCGAGCCGCGGCGAGAAGGTGGCGAAGCCCATCAGGTTGGGCACCACCACCAGCACGGTGCCGGCCACTCCCGATTTGGCGGGCAGACCCACCTCCAGGCTGAAGGATCCGGCGTTGTCGTACATGCCAGCGGTCTGCATCACCGACAGGGTGCGCTTGACCACGTCGGTGTCGAGCACCTGGTCGCCGCTGATCGGACAGACGCCGCCGTTGGCCAGGGTGGCGGCGGCCATGGCCAGCATGCGCGCCGTCATCTCGATGCTGCAGCAGGAGAGATAGACATCCATCATCGTGTGCAGATCCACGCCGCGGGGCAGGCCGAGGCGGGCGCGCAGGAGATAGGCGATGGCGTAGTTGTTGTCGGCCGTATCCCGTTCGCAGAGCATGGTGGCTTCGCTAAAGCGCACCTCCGCTAGATTGCCACTCAACTGACACCAGAGATCCATCAACTCCTGGGTGATCGCCCGGGCGTCGCCATCGGCTGAAGCCGAGGCCACCAGGCCGGCGACGATGATTGCGCCCGCGTTCACACAGGGGTTGAAGGGGCGGTGGTCGGGGAGCAGATCGAGGGCATGGAAGGGCCTGCCGGAGGGCTCCACCCCCACGAAGCGATGGGTGAAGGCCTCCCCCTCGCGGCGCAGGGCGTGGGCGTAGGTGATCGGCTTGGACACCGACTGGATCGAGTGATAGAGATCCACGTCTCCGAACGCCAGTCGCTGGCCATCCACACTGCAGAGCGCCACACCCCAGGGCTCGGGATCGGCGTCGCGCAGGATCGGAATCGAGTGGTTGTTGCTGCCGCTGCGATCGCTCGCCACCCGCCGGTAGATGGTCTCGATGTCATGGCGGAAGTCCTGCCAGTCTGGAATGGCCAGCTGGCGCTGAAAGCTGCGGTGGACCATCAGCGCCTCCTCCGCCACCAGCGAGGCGAAGCCGGCGAAATCGATGGGCCGCTCGCCCTGGCGATCCAGACGTTCCATGGTGGTGGCCAGCCTGCGGTCATCGAGCTGGAGGCCACTGGCCTCGATCCGCTCGCGGATGCGTGACGCCGATGTGAAGCCGTTGCTGGCAACGCTGCCGAACAGATCGTGGAGACGCTCCATGGCGGCAGGGATCCAGGCTCCAGCATCGTCGAATCCCGGGGGAGACGCCGGCGTCGCTGGATCGGCGGTGGGGGCGACAGAATCGCGGTCCCTCCTCAGCCCAGCGGCTGCCGCCACCACCGATGCCCGCCACCGCCGCCGAATCCGCCCTGGCCGCCATGCGGGCCTCCGTGTTCGGGGCTGATCCCATGGCGGATCCGCCGCCTCTTGAGCCGAGCATTCAGGCGCCCACGGATCCGGCGGCGCCGGTGAACGCCTCCCCCAGCAGCGACCGGGAGGAACTCGGCGACTTTCTGGAGGCGGCCGGCCTGATGGCCTACGACCCCGCGGCGATCACGCGCATCTACGCCGGCCATCCGCGGCGGCTGCTGCGCCGTCTCTGGCAGACCCTGGTACCCATCGGCCTCTACCTGATCGCGGTGGCCACCGATCGCTTCAGCGGCGCCCTCGGCAACCCGGAGCGGGCCCGCGCCCGCGCCCGGGAGTGCGCCGAGCTGCTGGCGGCCCTGGGTCCCGCCTTCATCAAGGCGGGGCAGGCGCTCTCCACCCGGCCGGACATCGTGCCGCCGGTGCTGCTCGACGAGCTGGCCCAGCTGCAGGACCAGCTTCCGGGTTTCGACAGCCGCCTGGCGATGGCCTGCATCGTCGAAGACCTGGGCCAACCGATCGAGGCGGTCTACGACCAGCTCGACCGCGAGCCGATCTCCGCCGCCTCCCTGGGGCAGGTGCACCGGGGCGTGCTGCGGGGCGGCCAGCGGGTGGCGGTGAAGGTGCAACGACCCGGCCTGCGCGAGCAGATCACGCTCGATCTGTACATCGTACGCAACATTGCCGCCTGGCTGAATCGCAATGTGCGCCTGATCCGCTCCGACCTGGTGGCCTTGATCGACGAACTTGGAAAACGAGTTTTCGAAGAAATGGATTACATCAACGAAGGCAAGAATGCCGATAAGTTCAGGCAGCTGCATGCCCATAATCAACGAATTGCCGTTCCAGTCATTCACTGGCAGGCCACCAGCCGCCGCGTGCTGACGATGGAGTGGATTGATGGCACAAAACTCACCAACCTCGAGGCCGTGCGGGCGATCGGTGTCGACCCGGACGACATGGTTCAGGTGGGCGTCAACTGCAGCCTGCAGCAATTGCTGGAGCATGGCTTCTTTCACGCCGATCCCCACCCCGGCAATCTGTTGGCCCTGGCGGACGGGCGTCTCGCCTATCTGGATTTCGGCATGATGAGTGAGGTGAGCCGGGAGGCGCGCACCGGCCTGATCCAGGCGGTGGTGCACCTGGTGAACCGGAATTTCGCTTCGCTCTCCAAGGATTTCGTCTCGCTCGGCTTCCTCAGTGAGGAGGTGGATCTGGAGCCGATCGTGCCCGCGTTCGAGGGGGTCTTCGGCCAGGCCCTGGAAATGGGGGTGAGCCGCATGGACTTCAAAGCGGTGACCGATGATCTGAGCGGTGTGATGTATCGATTCCCGTTCCGGGTACCGCCCTATTACGCCCTGATCATCCGCTCGCTGGTGACGCTGGAGGGGATCGCCTTGAGCGTCGACCCCAACTTCAAGATCCTCGGCGCCGCCTACCCCTATTTCGCCCGCCGGCTGATGGAGGACCCCGATCCCGAACTGCGCCGCAGCCTGCGGGAGATGCTGTTTGACGGCGATGAATTCCGCTGGCAGCGGCTGGAGAACCTGGTGGCGAGCGCCTCGCTGCAGCAGCAGCTGGATCTGGACGGGCTGCTCGACCAGGTGCTCGACTTCCTCTTCTCCGCCAATGGCGGCATGCTGCGCCAGCAGCTGGTGGAGGCGCTGGTGGCGCGGATGGACGAGCTGGCCTGGCGCACCACCCTGCGGCTGGGCCGGCGGCTGCCCCCTCCCCTGCTTCCCCCCGGGCTGCGGCAGCGCAATGACCCGGAGGCGCCACTGATGGCGGTGGGTCCCCTGCTCGACCTGGAGCCGATCCGCCAGCTGGCGGGCATCCTGGCGGACCTGCCGGGCTTCGAGCCGCAACTGCTGCTGCGCCGCCTGCCGCGGGTGCTGCGGGAACCCGACCTGCGGCGCATGGGCCTGGAGGTGGCCCGGGGCCTTGCGGAACGGGGGGTGGTGCGGCTCGTTCGCGATGTGCTGGTGCCAGCCTCCCTGCGGAGCTCGGCCTAGATTGTGGAATTCCTGACTGAGCGTTCTCCCCTGGTGACCTCCCTGCGCACACGTCAACGTTTCCTGGCGGCCGCCCTCGGGCTCGGCCTGGTCGCCGGCTCGCCGGCGTGCCTGGCGGCCGAAAACATCGTGTTCGTGAGCGGGGCGTTCCGGCGCTCGATCCCGGTGGCGGATCTGGAGCACCTGGCCGCCACCGGCCAGGCCCGGGGGCTGCTGGGTGACGTGATGCGCCTGAGCCGCCAGAACCCCGCCGACGCGGCCAGGATGCTGAAGGCCACCCTCACCCTGCCCGTGGTGACCGTGAGCCGCCTGCTCAACACGAGCATCGGCGAGCGCATCCTGGAGCGCCTCAGCGGCATCGTCTTCCCGCTCAACGCCCGCCAGGTGGGTCTGCCTGCCCTGCGTTCCGCGGTGGTGCTGGGCATCGCCGACAACGGCGGCTCCCTCTCGCCCCTCTCCTTCCTGCGGGCCTACCCGAGCCAGGAGCTGGCGGTGAGCCTGCCGGCGCTTCTGGGCCTGATGCGCAAGGCCAGCTCCGTGGCCGATCTGGTGCGCTTCTTCTCCGAATCCCCCCTCGACCTGGGCAGCCGCGGCGATGGCGGCGACGGCAAGGGCGCTCCGGCTCCGAAGGATGGCGGCACGCCGCCGAAGGATGTGGGCACCGGCGCATCCTGACCCTGCCGAGGCGTACATTCGTCTCACTCGTCCGTTTCTTGCTCGGCCGTGCTCCAAGTCCTGCGGCGCCTCGGAGGCCCGCGTGCCACGCTGCAGGACTGGCCAGGCCTGATTGAGGCCTACCGGTCCTGGTTGCCCGTGAGTGCGGCAACCCCTGTGATCACCCTGCGGGAAGGGGCCACCCCCCTGATCCCGGCACCGGTGATCGCCGAGCGCATCGGCCGCGGCGTGAAGGTGTTTCTCAAGTACGACGGGCTCAATCCCACCGGCTCCTTCAAGGACCGGGGCATGACGATGGCGATCAGCAAGGCCCGGGAGGAAGGTTCCGAGGCGGTGATCTGCGCCAGCACCGGCAACACCTCGGCGGCGGCCGCCGCCTACGCCCGCCGGGGTGGCATGCGCGCCTTCGTGCTGATCCCCGATGGCTACGTGGCCCAGGGAAAGCTGGCCCAGGCCCTGCTCTACGGCGCCGAGGTGCTGGCGGTGAAGGGCAACTTCGACCGGGCCCTGGCGATCGTGCGGGAGGTGGCGGATCGCTACCCCGTGACCCTGGTGAATTCCCTGAACCCCTACCGGCTGCAGGGGCAGAAGACCGCCGCCTTCGAAGTGGTCGACGCCCTTGGCGACGCCCCGGACTGGCTGTGCATCCCGGTGGGCAACGCGGGCAACATCAGCGCCTACTGGATGGGCTTCAAGGAGTACAAGGCGGCCGGCCACAGCGCGCGCCTGCCCCGCATGATGGGCTTCCAGGCCGCCGGAGCCGCGCCGATGGTGCTGGGACACCCGGTGGAGCAGCCAGACACCATCGCCACGGCGATCCGCATCGGCAATCCCGTCAACCGCGAGAACGCGCTGCGCGCCCGCAGCGAGAGCAACGGCGACTTCATGGCGGTCAGTGACGCCGAGATCATCGAGGCCTACAAGCTGCTGGGCAGCGGCGAGGGGGTGTTCTGCGAGCCCGCCAGCGCCGCCTCGGTGGCCGGCCTGCTGAAACGGCGCGAGGAGGTGCCCAGCGGCGCCACCGTGGTCTGCGTGCTCACCGGCAACGGGCTGAAGGATCCAGCCACGGCGATCGAGAACAACGACTCCCGCTTCCACACCGGCCTGGAGCCCGACACGGGCACGGTGGCCCGGGTGATGGGCTTCTGAGCGGGTGGTCGGCGGCCGATCCGGCCGAGGGAAAGCCTGGGGAAAGCGACGGGGTGGGCCGGGGGATCGGCGGGGGAGGAGAAGGCCGCCCAGGGGCCTCGGTTTTCCGCACCGTCTGGAAACGGTGGAAAGCGGGCGGTGTTCCCCAATCGGCCGGTCTGTTCCCCCAGGCTCCGGGACCCGCCAAGGCTGTGCCCGGCGGGGGTTGGCCGGGGTTTTCCGGATTTCCCCCGGCTCTACGGCTACGGGTTTGTTCTGTTCTTAAAAAAACTTGTCTTCTCATTTCATCCGCAGGCTCCCCAACCAGGACCGGGTCCCCGACCCAGCGGGCGTTGCGCTTTTGTCCACCGTGTGAAACCGTGGGCCCGCCTGATCGCCGCGTTTTGTCGACGAGGTCCGCCCCCCATGAAGCTGGTCTGCTCCCAGGCTGAACTC
>JBIKTO010000341.1:0-3579 GCA_044348065.1 Cyanobium sp. | reverse complement strand
GGGCTCGGGGAGCCGCGGCCTGACGCAGCAGCAGCGCCAGCAGCTCCGCCGCCAGGCGTGGATCGAGGCTCGCCAGGGGCTCATCGGCCAGCACCACGGTGGGCTCCTGGCGCAGCAGCCGGGCGATCGCCACCCGCTGGCGCTGGCCGCCGGAGAGGCGCGCCACCGGCTGGGCCAGCAGGGCCGGATCCAGCTCCACCCGCGCCAGCACCGCCCGGCAGGCGTCGCTCTCCAGGGGGAGCAGCAGGTTGAGCAGGGCCCGCGGCCAGCTCCAGGCGGCCAGCCGTCCGGCGTTGAGGTTCTGCTGCACGCTCAGCTCCTCGATCAGGCGCAGGTCCTGCCAGAGGGTGCCGATGCGGGCCTGCTGGCGCCGCCTGGCCCGGCGGGAGCGCTGGGGCGGCTGCCCCTCCCACAGCACCATGCCCGCCTGCGGACGCAACAGCCCATTGGCCACCGCCAGCAGCGTGCTCTTGCCCGCGCCGCTGGGCCCCAGCAGCGCCACCCGCTCGCCGGCCCGCAGGCGCAGATCCACCGCCTCCAGGCGCGGCCGCCCGCGGTCGGCCACGTGGATGCCGCGCAGCTCCAGCAGCACCGCCGACTCCGCCGCGGCCGCCACCATCAGCGGATCATGCCGAGCTGGCGCCCCACCTCCTCGATCTGGGCGTAGGCCCTGGCATCGCCCTTGACGAAGCGCTGGGCGCCGAATAGACCCAGGATCCGCTTCTGCTGGGGATCCTGGACCCGCCAGCCGACGATGGCGTTCTGCAGGCGACCGGTGAAGCCCTTGCCGAAGCGCTGATCCAGGTTGGGCTGCGCCACCCACTGGTAGTCGGGGTAGGGGGGGGTGCGCCAGAGGGCGATCACCCTGGCGGGGTTCGCCTTGCCTTCGATCAGGCTGGAGGTCCACACCTGCTGGTTCACGGCGCCGGCTTCGTAGGCGCCGCTCTGCACCAGGGCGATGGTGGCGTCATGGCTGCCGCTGAAGCCCGGCGCGCCACCGGCGAAGTCGGCGGGTTTCACGCCCGCCTTGCCGAGGAAGAACTGGGGCATCAGCCGGCCGGAGGTGGAACTCTCCGAGCCGAAGGTGAAGCGCCGGCCCCGCAGGCTCTGCAACCCCTGCAGGGAGTTGAACGGCTTGAGGCCACTGCGGCTGCTGGCGATGAACACCGTGCGGAACCTGGCGTCGATGTCCCGCTGGGCGATCAGCTTCGCCCCGGGGCGCTGCAGGCGCGCCTGCACCCCCGTCAGCCCGCCGAACCAGACCAGATCGAGGCTGCCGGTGCGGAAGGCGCTCACGGCGGCGCTGTAATCCACCACCGGCACGTAACGCACGGGCACTTTCAACTGGCGCTCCAGCTCCCGCGCCACCTCCCCGTAGAGGCGGTTGAGCTTCTCCGGCTTCTGATCGGGGATGGCGCCGATGCGCAACTCCACGCCGTCGCGGCTCTGGGCCTGGACCGGGCTGAGCCAGCCCGCCCCAGCCAGGGGTGAACGGGGCAGCAGCAGCGCCAGCCCGGCGGCGGCGGCCAGCAGCAGGGCGCGGCGACGGGTCCGGCCAGCCGGGGAGGGGGGGGGAACGGGGCGGGCCATGGCCGGATTCAGCCGCTTCTGTGCTTCCATCGTGCCCGACAGGACCGTCGGCCCAGCCTGGGCCCTTCGCGCTCCGCCCCTGATGTCCCCTTCCTCCCCCCAGCTGGCGGGCCTCACGGTGCCACTCGATGGCCTGCCGGTGGCGATCCTCTGCTGCGAGCGCCAGGCCGATCCGGCGGTGCGCTTCACCAACGCCGCCTTTGTGCGGGGCTTCGGCTTCCGGGCGGCCGAGATCCCCCGGCTCTCCGACTGGCTGCGCCACGCCTACCCGATCGATGCCTACCGCCAGCGGGTGCTCGACCAGTGGCAACAGGCCGCCGACCTCGCCACCCGCGAGGGCCTCGGCTCCCTGCAGTGCCGGGTGGAGGACGGCAGGGGCGAGCGGCGAGAGGTGCAACTGCAGCTCAGCGTCCATGGCGAGTTCATTCTGGCGGCGGTGATCGATGTCACCCCCCACCGCCGGGCGGAGGCGGAGCTGGAGGAGGCCCGCGCCATCCGGGCGGAGATGGCCCTGTCGATCACCGAGGCGATCCCTGTGGGCACCTACACGATGGTGATGACCCCGGATCGGCCGGTGGCCTACTTCCAGTTCCTCAGCGAGCGCTTCCTGCAGATCACCGGGCTGGAGCGGGCCCGTGCCCGGGAGAATCCGCTTGAGGCCTTCGCCTGCGTTCACCCCGACGACTACGAGGAGTGGCTGCGGCTCAATGCCGAGGCCTTCGCCGCCAAGCGCCCGTTCCGGGGGGAATGCCGGGTGGTGGTGGAGGGGGAGACCCGCTGGATCACCGCCGAATCGGTGCCACGCGACCTCGACGATGGCTCCACGGTCTGGGAAGGCGTGCTGATCGATGTGACCGAACGGGTGCTGGCCCAGCGCTCCCTGCGGGCGAGCGAGCGGCGCCTGCAACGCATCCTCGACAACCTGCCGGTTCCGGTCGGCACCATGCGGCTCGGGGAGGGGGGAGGGGAGGGAGAGCTTTTCCAGAACCGCTGCTTCACGGAAACCTACGGCTGGGACGCCTCCGCCCTGCACGATCTGGACAGCTGGTTCGCCCTGGCCTATCCCGACCCCGCCTACCGGGCGGAGGTGCGGCAGCGCTGGGAGCGGGACCTGGCCGAGGCGACCGCCAGCGGCGGCCGGGTGCGGGAGGGGGAATACCGGGTGCGCTGCGCCGACGGCCGCGATCGCGATGTGCTGATCAGCGGCATCCGCCTCGACGATCTGCTCGTCGTCACCCTGCTGGACATCAGCGAGCGGCGGCAGGCGGAGCGGCTGATGGAGCAGAAACTGCGCAGCAGCCTCACGGCAGCGGCCGTGGCCCACGAGATCAACCAACCCCTCAGCGCCATCCTGCTCCACGCCCGCCTGGCCCGTGGTCGCCCAGGCAGCGGCGGGGGCTCCAGGCCCGGCGCCGAGCTGGCGGGCTGTCTCGACGCCCTGATGGAGGAGGCCGAGCGGGTGGTGATGATCACCGAGAAGATGCGCAGCCTGCTGCGCAACGTGCACACCGAGGCCCGGCCGCTGGATCTGGTGACGGTGGCGGAGAGCGCCCTGCTCTATCTGCGACCCCGGCTCGAGGCCGGCGGCGTGGAGGTGCTGCGGGAGGGCCTGGAGCAACCGGCCTGGATCGCCGGCGACGCCGACCAGCTGCAGGTGGCAGTCAGCAACCTGGTGCGCAACGCCCTCGAGGCCCTGCGGGGCAGTGCCGATCCCCGTCGCGTCGCCGTGGCCATCGGCCGCGGGCCGCAGGGGGTGGAGCTGCGCATCGGCGACAGCGGGGCCGGCATTCCGGAGGGGGTGATCGCCGGACTGCCGCTGATCACCACCAAGCCCGATGGCAGTGGCATCGGCCTGTTCGTGGTGCGCACCACCGTCGACAACCATGGCGGGGTGCTGCAGTTCGGCACCTCCCCCCTGGGGGGCGCCGAGGTTCGGCTGGCCTTTCCCCCCCTGCAGACGCCGTGAGCGCCCAGCCGTCCGCCCCCGGC
>JBIKTO010000038.1:0-10837 GCA_044348065.1 Cyanobium sp. | reverse complement strand
GCTCGTGGCCTTCCCCCGCGAAGGCAGCTACATCGGCACGATGATCGATGACCTGGTGACCCGCGATCTGCGCGAGCCCTACCGGGTGCTCACCAGCCGCAGCGAATACCGGCTGGTGCTGCGGGGCGACAACGCCGACCGGCGACTCACCCCCCTCGGGCGCGAGCTGGGGCTGATCGATGAGCGGCGCTGGGGGATCTTCACCGCCAAGCAGGCGGCGATCGCCGCCGAAAGCCGGCGGCTGGAAGGGGAGCGACTGAAGGCCGGCGATCCGGCCGCCGCGGCCGTGGCGGCCCAGAGCGGAGCGGCGATCCGGGGCTCGATCACCCTGGCCGACCTGCTGCGGCGGCCCGGCTTCCACGCCGCCGATCTGGTGGCCCACGGCCTGGCCGACCCCGACCTGCCGGCGGCGGTGCGGGAAGGGGCCGAGATCGACATCAAATACAGCGGCTACCTGGCCCGCCAGCACCAGCAGATCGAGCAGGTGCAACGGTCGCAGTCGCGGCCGATCCCGGAGGGGGTGGCCTGGGAGGGGATCGCCACCCTCTCCGCCGAGGCGCGGGAGAAGCTGGCGGTGGTGCAGCCCCGCACCCTCGGCCAGGCCGCCCGCGTCCCCGGCGTCAGCCCGGCCGACGTGACGGCGCTGCTGCTGTGGCTGGAGCTGGAGCGGCGGCGGCAGGGATAACGTCTTTTGGAAGAAGCGGATGACAGAGCCGCAGGGCTTGATCAGCATGGAGCCATGGGACAACCGCAGGCACGAGGCAGATGCTGACAAAGATTCTTCGAAATCTTGGTGATTATTTGTTCAGGCTCGCTGGTGTTCCCACGGGCTCCCCGCCGGAAGCCGCCCCTGACGAGACTGAGCTGATCTCAACCTTGGCCGATGGAAAGGTTGTGCAGATGGTGCCCGTGAAAAACTTCCTGCACTATCTCTGAACGCCAGGATTCGCTCAGCGCTGAATCACACCCAGACCGCCGAGCACGCCGGCCGCCGCCATCAACCACAGTGGTGACCAGCGGGTGCGCAGCATCAGGGCGCACACCACAGCGGAGACCACCAATCCGGCGAGGTTGTGATCGGCCGTCCGCACGATCTTCACCCCCACTGCAAAGAGAATGCCCAGGGTCACCGGCCCCAGGCCCCGCTCGAAGGCGATCCGCCAGGGGGAGTGCTCCAGCCGCTTCCAGCTCAGACAGGCCGCCACCATCAGCAGGGTGGAGGGCAGCAGGATCGCCGCCTCGGCGCCATAGGCCGTGAGCAGGGCCCAGAAGGGACCGTGCTGCCAGCCGGCGGCGAGCCCCAGCAGCCCCACGATCATCGAGCTGGGACCGGGCGCCGCCTCCGCCAGGGCGTAGAGATCGGCGAACTGGCTGTCGCTGAGCCAGCAGTAGGTGTCCACCGCCAGGTGGTGGTATTCCGCCAGCAGGGTGTTGCCGCCCCCCAGGGAGAAGAGGGAGAGCGAGAGAAACTGGCCCAGCACCTGCAGGAGGGTGCCCAGGTCGCTGAGGGGGGTGGGGTGGCAGGCGGCCGCGGCCGTCGCCAGCAAGGGCGTCATGGCGATGTCATGGCCGGCGGGGCCAGTACCAGGCCATCGCCAGCGGCCCGCTGACCAGGATCACCGGGATCAGGCGCAGCTTCGCCCAGGTGAGCGCCAGGAACACGCCTGCGGCCAGCAGCAGGGCGAAGGGGTCGCGGCGGTAGTCCCCCAGGATGCGGAAGCCCATCGACATGGCCATGCCCGCCGCCGCCGCCACCACGCCGGCCAGCACCCGATCCAGCGCCGGCAGCTCGTGGAAGGTGAAGTAGGCCACCCCGAAGGCCATCAACAGGGTGAAGGGGAGCAGGAGCATGCCGGCCAGGGCCGCCAGGGCGCCGGGCAGGCCGCGGAAACCGGCGCCGATGTAGACGGCCAGGTTGATCTGGTTCGGGCCCGGCAGCAGGCGGGCCACGGTGAGGCCGGTGAGGAACTGGGGATCGCTGAGCCAGCGGCGCTGCTCCACCACGATCCGCTGGCTCCAGGCCGAGAGGCCGCCCCCGAAGGAGGAGAGGGCCACCTGCAGCATCCCGCCGAACAGCTGCCGCAGCCCGGGTGGCGGCGCCAGCGGCGGGGCGGGCTCAGTCATGGACGAAGTGGGGATCGGGCGGCAGTTCGCCGGCCTCGTGCAGGCCGGGTTCGAGCGGATCGGGGGCGTGGTAGGGCTCCGCGGCATCCCAGTCGGCCTGGAAGCTGGCCCGCAGACGTTCCACCACGGCGGGCGCATCCGACTCGATGCCCAGCTCACGCCGCAGGTCGAAGGCGCTGCGATCGAGGTTCATCGAGCCGGTCTGGGCGTAGCGCCCATCGGCGAGCATCAGCTTGGCGTGCAGCTTCGGCCGCTTCTGGCGGCGCACCTTCACCCCGAAGCGGCTCATGATCCGCAGCGAGGCGAAGGTGTCGTAGATGTCCCAGTCGGAGATGCCGTGCTTGCCCCCGCAGAGGAAGTGCACCTTCACGTCGCGCTCGCGGGCGGCGACGATGCGGTCGAGCATCACGGCGTCCACCACCTTGGGGTGCTGGATCCAGAGGCTGTGCTGGGCGAAATCGATGATGCGGGCCAGCTGGCCGCGGCTGTGCAGGTTGCTCCACACCAGGCCCACACCCAGGTCGGGCTGGAAGGCCACCCGGTTCCAGTCGGCCTCGAAGCCGGCGATCACCTGCTCCACCACCGCTGGCGCATGGGTGACGACGCCGTAGTCGCGGGTTTCGGTGAAGTACTTGTCGCTGAGGTTGAAGGTGGCGATCAGGGCGGTGTGGCGGTCGACCACCAGCGACTTCTCATGGGTAACGGGGAAGGCCTCGCTGGTCCAGGCCACCTCCATCCCCCATGCGCCGAGCCGGGCGTAGGCCTCATCGTTCCAGCGGTCGCCGCCGGAGGTGTGGGGGTTGAGCATCACCCGCACCCGCACCCCGCGCTCCTGGGCGCGCCGCAGCGCCTGCTCGATCGCTTCCGACTGCAGCTTGAACTGTTTGAGCCGCAGGCTCTCCCGGGCCTCCTCGATCAGGGCCACCACCGCCTCGGCGCCGTCGTCGGGCATCACCAGCAGGCGCTGGTGGGGATGGCTCAGCTCCTGCGGGGGGGGCGGAGCCCCGGGCGATGCGGCCATGCCAGGGCGTAGGCGTTCGTTGGCTCCGTTGTAGCTCCCTGCCGCCAACCCTGGTGTCGGCAGGGGAATGCCGGTACGGTGGCCCAGCCAGGTCGCCAGGCTGCACCGGTGAGCGAACCCCCCGCCACGCCCCCCGTCGCCGCCAGCCCCCACGGCGAAGCACCGCGCCCGCCCCGGCGGGCGCTGCGGGGCATTCCCAGCTCACGCGCCTACTGGGAACTGAAGGCCGAGCAGATGATGAACCGGATCTTCGATCCGGCCAGCACCGTCGACCTGCCGGTGGAGGAGGCACCGGCGCCCCCCCGCCGCCTGCTGCCCACCGCCACGGTGCGAACGGACACCGCCGCCGCGTCCAAACCGCCGCGGCGCCCCTCCACCACCCTGCTGCTGTTCTCGCTGCTGGCGGGGGTGTCGATGGTGAGCGCCGTGAGCACGGTGCTGTATCTCACCTCCTGGAACCAGGCGCAGCAGAGCCTGCGCCAGGAGCGCAACCTGCTGCTGGTGGAACGGCTGCGCAGCCTCGGCCCCGCCAACCCGGCGCCGGTGCCGGTGCCGGCCGCCCCCCAGCTGCCGGCGCCGATGCCCGTGGGCCTGCCGGACGCCGCCACCGCCCCCGGCGACGACCTGCCGCCACCACCCCAGGAGCCCTGGATCGAGGAGCTCTCCCAACTGCCGGATCCGGAGCGTCCCGCCGCGCCGGTGCTGCGGGTGCCCCTGAGTCCGCGCCTGGCGGCGGCGGCGCCCCCGGCCAAGGCCCCGCCGGCCGCACCGGCCCCGCGCGCCGCCCCGCCGACCCCGGTGCTGGTGGGGGTGGTGGCGGCGGCCGGGCGGGCGGGATCGGCGATCTTCCAGGTGGGGGAGGTCACCACCAGCGTCGGCGTGGGGGAGGCGATCGGCACCAGTGGCTGGAGGCTGCGGTCCGCCGCGAGCGACACCGCGGAGATCGAGCGGGACGGGGAGCTGCGCCGGGTGTCGATCAGCACCGGCAACTAGCGCGTCGCCGCCAGCGGCCTCCCTAGGCTCGGCTCCACCCAGGCCTGGAGCCCCTGATGCTCGCCGCCCCGTCGCGGTTGATCCCCTCCCCGCACTCCGTCTGGCAGGCCCCCCTGGCGGATGTGCTGGAAGCCCGGGCGGGGAGGGAGCTCAGCGGCGCCTGGAAGCTGATGCTGCTCGGCGATGGCAGCCCCACCCGCCATCTGCAACTGCTCACGGGCGATCCGGTGGAGGTGGAATTGATCGCCATGGCGCCGGACACGGGCCAGGACGCGGCGACGCCGGCCCAGGTGGCCGAGCTTGAGGAGCCGCTGCTGCGCCGTCAGGTGTGGCTCAACTGTGGCGGCCGCACCCTCGGCTGGGCGGAGAGCTGGTGGAACCAGGCCGAGGCGGAGGCCAACCTGCAGGACCGTTCCCAGCCGATCTGGCGCAGCCTCACGGCCGGTCGCGCGGAGCTGTTCCGGGAGGTGGACGGCCTGGGCCAGGTGCAGGCGGCGTGGCTGGAGGAGCGCTTCGGCGCCAGCGGCCCCTTCTGGAGCCGCCACTACCGCTTCTTCCGCCAGGGCAGGGAGCTGACCGTGATCCGCGAGGTGTTTTCCCCGGCCCTGGCCGAGTGGCTGGGGCCCAGCCCGAGCGGCGAAGGGTTTCTGGCCTTTCTGCATGATGACCGCAACTCATCACAGTGAGGGCTGGACGGATTGACGCCCTGGCTGGTGCAGCCAGGATTCGGGCACTTGCGATGCCGCCATGGCCGCCTCCGTCCGTCCCCCCCACCGCCGCTCCGCCGCCGCGCTGCGCAGCAGCGGCGACCCACCCCCCCGCCAGGTTGACGAGCCGGCGGCCGGTGAGGAGCGGCTCCAGGAACGCCGCCTGGTCAGCCTCTGGGCCGATCTGCTCAGCGCCCTGCAGCAGGGATCACCGGGGATCGCCACCTCGGCCGAGGAGATGGCCGGCGACCTGCCGCGCGAGCTGGTGGTGCCGGTGAACCGGGAACTGCGCCAGCGCGGCTGCAGCTTCCAGGTGTCGCTGCTCAAGCGGGACACGGCGCCGGCGCCAGCCTGCTCCCTGATCCGGGCCGCCGCCGATCCTCTCCTGCGCGACTGAGAGAGCGACCAGCCCCGCCGCCCTCAGGCCCGCCGCCGGGTGGAGCGGGGCAGGGGCCGACCGCCTTGGGCTGGGGGCGCTGGCGGGGCCGCGGGGGTGTCCCGGGGTGGGGCGGCCGTGGCGGGTCGCTGCCAGCGGGGCACGCTGAAGCTCTCCTCGTCGGGCCAGTCGTCAGTGGTGGCGGTGGCGGTGGCGGGGCCGGGGGCTGGCGGCGCCGGGGCGGTGCGGCGCGAGATGGCCTCCAGACCGCGGCGGCGGCTCGCCAGGGGGGGGGGGACCTCCTGCCAGGGCTCACGCCAGTCGTCGCCGTCATCGAGCAGCCAGTCCACCCGGTCCTCCAACCAGCGGCCGAGGCTGCCGGAGCGGGCCGGCGGGCGGGAGCCGGGGCGGGCGCCCGCCACCCCGTCCACCAGCTGCCGACCGGCGCTCACCCAGCGGTCGAGCCGCTGCTCCAGCGGACCACCGCCGCGTTCGCCGCGCGCCTCCCGCGGATCGCCGTCGCGTCCGGTTCGCACCAAGCCGGCCAGGTAGCGAGCGCCGCATCCCTCAGCGGCGCGGCAGGCTGTGGCGGCCGGCCAGCCAGCGCTCCCGCCCCAGCCCCAGCAGGACGATGGTGAGACCACCCCACTCCAGGCTCCAGAGAAAGGTGAGCAGCACAGGGGACGGGGCGATGGGGCCGACCTTAAGCCGCGTTCGGCTCGAACACCAGCAGGCAGCTGGCGTGCCAGCGGCCGCCGTGGTGGCGCTCACAGCAGGAGCGGCAGGCCAGGTTGCTGCGCCGCCGGCGGTAGGGGGCGGTGACCCCGCAGCGGGG
The DNA here is from genome assembly GCA_044348065.1 of Cyanobium sp. Classification (GTDB taxonomy): domain Bacteria; phylum Cyanobacteriota; class Cyanobacteriia; order PCC-6307; family Cyanobiaceae; genus Cyanobium. The sequence goes on along the minus strand of JBIKTO010000038.1, from coordinate 4,781 downwards.
GCAGCGGGCGAGCCAGCGGGCCGCCTCCACGGGCACCGGGTAGCGGTGGCGCAGGGTCACCTCGAAATCGGCCTGGGCGGCGTTGATCGCGGCCATGCGGGCGCGGAAGAGGGGGCCGTGCACCTCGCGGGCCCCGAGCACCCGGTCCACCCAGGCGTGGATCATCTCGTGGCAGAGCGTGCCGAGGGTGGCCTGGCGGGGCAGGGGCTCCAGCAGCGGCCGCGACAGCACGATCTCGCACAGGTCCCGGCCCAGACCGTCGACACCGCGGCGGTAGAGGCCGGCGGTGCGGGTGAGGCGGCCATCGCTCCAGCGCAGCGCCACCAGGGGCCGACCCTCCACCGCCAGGCTGCCGTCGAAATGCTCCCGATTGAGGCGGTGGAAGAGGGGCAGCAGGGGTTCGAGGGGCACGGGGGAGGGGGCGCTCCGCGCGCCGCATCATCGCCGGCCCCGCGCGTTGGTGGGGTCTTCGGGCAGACTCTGGGCCAACGTCGTCCCCAAGATCCGCCATGGACTGGAGCCTGGCCCGCACCCTCGGCACGAAGGCCCTGTTGGCGGGCGCCATCGCCCTGCTGCTCTTCTGGACGATCAGCGCCGTCAAGCTGGTGCTCAGCGCCCGCGGCATCAACCCGCTGCTCAAGCAGTTCTTCACCCAGGTGGCGGCCGGCCAGATCGATGGGGCCTATCTGCTCACCACCAAGAACTACCGCTCCCATGTGAACCGCCAGCAGTTCATCCGCTTTCTGGCGGGGCTGCAGCTCAACAAATATCGCAACCTCAAATCGGGCCGGCCGCGCCTGCAGGACGACCAGATCATCCTGACGGTGAAGCTCAAGTCGGAGAGCAACGAGGAGCTGCCGCTCGATTTCACCTTCGTGAAGGTGGAGGAGACCTGGCGGGTCGACCGCATCCAGAAGCCGGCCGCGGCGTGAACGGGTCGCCGCGGCCGCCGCAGCCGGACCCGGCGGGCCGCGCGCAGGAGTTGCGCGCCCTGCTCAACCGGGCCGCCCACGCCTACTACGTGCTCGATGCGCCGTTCCTGGAGGATGCGGTGTACGACCGGCTGTACCGGGAGCTGGAGGAGCTGGAGGCGGCCCACCCCGAGCTGATCCAGCCGGACAGCCCCACCCGGCGGGTGGGGGGGGAGCCGGCGGAGGGGTTCCAGAGCGTGGCCCACCGCATCGGCCTGCTCAGCCTCGACAACGCCTTCTCGATCGAGGAGCTGGAGAGCTGGTACGAGCGGCTGCTGCGCGCCCTCGACCGGCGGCCGGACACGGCGCTGGCGATGGTGGGGGAGCTGAAGATCGATGGCAATGCCCTGGCGCTGAGCTATGAGGACGGCGTGCTGGTGCGGGCCGCCACCCGGGGCGACGGCGAGCGGGGCGAGGAGATCACCGCCAACGTGCGCACGATCCAGAGCGTGCCCCTGCGGCTGCAGCTGGAGCACCCGCCCGCCTGGCTGGAGGTGCGCGGCGAGGCCCTGATCCCGGATGCCACCTTCGCGGCGATCAACGAGGAGCGGCAGCGGCGCGGCGAGCCCGCCTTCGCCAACCCCCGCAACGCCTGCGCCGGCACCCTGCGACAGCTGGACGCGCGGGTGGTGGCGGAACGCCGCCTCGACTTCTACGCCTACACCCTGCACCTGCCCCCCCGATGGCAGGCGGCGGGGGACGACCCGGCGGAGCCCAGCAGCCAGTGGGAGTCGCTGCAGTGGCTGCGGCAGGTGGGCTTCCGGGTGAACCCGAACACCGAACGCCTGCCCGACCTGGCGGCGGTGGCGGCCTTCTTCCAGGCCTGGGAGGAGCGACGCCACGACTTGGCCTACGCCACCGACGGGGTGGTGGTGAAGCTCGACGACCTGCGCCTGCAGGCGGATGCCGGCTTCACCCAGAAGGCACCCCGCTGGGCGATCGCCCTCAAGTACGCCGCTGAGGAGGCCCCCACCCGCCTGCGCCGGCTGGTGGTGCAGGTGGGTCGCACGGGGGCCGTCACCCCGGTGGCGGAGTTCGAACCGGTGCCCCTGGCCGGCACCACCGTCAGCCGGGCCACCCTGCACAACGCCGATCGGGTGGCGGAGCTCGCCCTCCATGAGGGGGACACGGTGGTGGTGCGCAAGGCCGGCGAGATCATCCCCGAGGTGGTGCGCGTGCTGCCGGACCTGCGGCCGCCCGGCGCCCGGCCCCTGGCCCTGCCCCACATCTGCCCGGAATGCGGCTCGGAGCTGGTGCGCGAGAGCGGTGAGGCGGCCACCCGCTGCGTGAACAACGGCTGCCCGGCGATCCTGCGGGGCTCCCTGCGCCACTGGGTGAGCAAGGCGGCCCTGGATGTGGACGGGTTCGGCAGCCGCCTGATCGAACAGCTGGTGGACCGGGGCGTGGTGCGGGGGATCCCCGACCTGTACCGCCTGGGCGCCGCCGAGCTGGCCTCGCTGGAGCGGCTGGGGGAGCGTTCGGCGGCGTCGCGGGTGGAGGCCCTGGCGGCCTCCAGGAGCCGCCCCTGGGCCCGCCAGCTCTACGGCCTCGGCATCCACCATGTGGGCGAGGTGAACGCCAGGGCGCTGGCGCGGGCCTTCCCCAGCGCCGCTGAGCTGGAGGCCGCCGCCATGCTCTCCCCGGAGCGGCTGACGGAGGTGCACGGCATCGGCGAGACGATCGCCGAGAGCCTGAGGCAGTGGTTCGCCACCGCCGCCAACCAGGAGCTGCTGGTGGAGCTCGAACGGGTGGGCTTCCCCCTGGCGGCGGATGAGGCGGAGCGGCAGGCGGCGGCCGGCGGCGGGGCTGGCGGCGGCGCGGGGGCGCTGACGGGGCAGACCTTCGTGATCACCGGCACCCTGCCCAGCCTCAGCCGCCGCGAGGCCCAGACCCTGATCGAAGCGGCGGGGGGCAAGGTGAGCGGCTCGGTGAGCAGGAAGACCAGCTACGTGGTGGCCGGTGAGGAGGCGGGCAGCAAGCTCAGCAAAGCGGAAGCGCTGGGGGTGCCGGTGCTGGATGAGGCGGGGCTGCGGGCGCTGCTGGGCTGACCCCCTCGGCGTGTGTGGGATCAGTCAGGCCCCGGCAGGAACCGGACGGGCTGAGTAACGTGCGCCAGAGTCTCTGGCGGAGGACGGTGGATCGCGACATCAGCCTCCGGCTCGATCCCTTCCCCAGCCGCGGCCTGGCTTCTGCGGATGCGGCGCTGGCTTCGGCCGCTGTCGCACCAGCTCCCACCCCCCAGTCGCTGCCGTCGGACCCGCCGGAAATTGTTCTCGCGGAGCTGAGCGAGCCCACCTGGAGGGCCCTGGCCCGCCATGACCTGCTCCTGCCCCTGCTGCGCCAGACCGTGATCGCCGAAGCGATCCGCGAAGTGCGGCTCAGCGAGGAGGAGCGGATCCAGGCGCAGCAGGCCTGGGCGCGCCGCCAGGGCATCCGCTCGGCGGAGCAGTTGCAGGCCCATCTGGCCAGCCGCGATCTCACGGAGGCGGAGGCCACCTGGCAGGCGGAGCTGCCCGTGCGCATCCAGCGCCACTGCCAGGCGCACTTCTCCCCGCGGGCCGAGCAGCGCTTCCTGGCCCGCAAACCCCAGCTCGATCAGGTGATCTACAGCCTGCTGCGGGTGGAGGACGCCTCCCTGGCCCGCGAGCTGTACCTGCGCATCGCCGAGGGGGAGGCCGATTTCGCCGAACTGGCGGCCACCTATTCCAAGGGTCCGGAGCAGGCCACCCGCGGCATCGTGGGTCCGGTGCCCCTGCTGCAGGCCCATCCCACCCTGGCGGAACGGCTGCGCACCAGCCGCCCCGGCGAACTGCAGCCCCCCATCGCCATCGACCAGTGGTGGCTGGTGGTGCGGCTGGAGCGACTCCACTCCGCCAGCTTCGATGAGGAGATGGCCCAGCACATGGCGCGCGAACTGTTCGAGGAATGGGTGGAGGAGGAGGTGCGCCAGCGGCTGGCGGAGCGGGTCCGGACGCGATGACCAGCACCATCCCCTCCCAGCTGGAGAGCGCCCTGGGGCGCTCCCCCTTCGATCGGTTGAGCGAGCGGGGACTCCAAGCCCTGCGGCAGGGGGGCCAGATCTGCCGCTTCGCGGAAGGGCAGGCGCTCAGCTCCGCCGACGTGATCGGCGATCGCGTGCTGCTGCTGCTGGAGGGGGAGGCGCGCCTGCTCGGCGAGCGGGACGGGCGGCCCTTCACCCTGGAGCGGCTCGGCCCCGGGGCGATCGTCGGGCTGGTGTCGATGCTGCGCACCGAAGCCTGCGAGCAGGTGAGCGCCGCCACGCCGCTGCTGGCCCTGGCCATCCCCGATGCCCTGATGCTGGAGCTGCTCACGGCGGAGCGGGAGGCGGAGTTCCGCGGCTGGGCCCAGCGGCAGTTGTGGACCGCCGAGCTGCACGCCCTCCTGATGCGGGCGGAACAGGCCCGCGCCGGCGGCTTCGATCCGGCGCTCTGGCGGCAACGGCTGGAGAGCCTGCGCCCCCGCTGCCGCGCCGTGGCCGCGGAGGATCTGGCCGCCGCGCCGGCGGCCGACGGCGAACGGCTGCTGCTGGCGAGCGCCAACGTGGCCGAGCTGCCCCTGGGCACCAGCCTGACCAGCGGCTCCCCCCTGCCCCAACCACGGCCGCCCCTGCCCCTGCGGTTGGTGGTGCTGCCCGCCGAAGCGCTGGAGCCGGCCCCGTCGGCGGCGAACAGCGCCGGTGCGGACTCCAGGGCCGGGGACGCCAGCGCGGAAGGGGCCGCCGGCGAGGCCGTGGAAGGCGGCGCCCGGCTGGAGCCCCTGCCCACCAGCCTCGATCTGGGCCAACCCAAC
>JBIKTO010000340.1:0-3589 GCA_044348065.1 Cyanobium sp. | reverse complement strand
CAACGCGACCCGATCAAGCAGTTCGCCGGCCACCTCACGGGCCGCAACCTGGCCACCGCCGACGAACTCAAGCAGATCGACCGCGAGGTGGATGCCGAGATCACCGACTGCGTGGAATTCGCCCTGGCCGCCCCCGAGCCCGATGGCAGCGAACTGACCCGCTACATCTGGGCGGAGGATTGAGGCCTCATTGCCGCCGCTGGGCCTCAGCCGCCGCCTGGAACACCAGGGCGTGCCGCTCCACCAGGGCTTCCAGATCGTCGTAACCGCCGCCCAGCACCGTGGCGACCGGAATTCCCCGCCGCAGGCAGTTTCCCAGCACCAGCCTGTCGCGACGGTACAGCCCTTCGCTGCTCAGGCAGAGGCGACCCAACCTGTCGTCGCGATGGGGATCGACGCCGGCGTTGTAGAAGACCAGCTCCGGTCTGATCTGCTCCAACAGATCCGGAAGCCGCTCCCGCACCGCGGCCAGATAGGCGTCATCCTCCAGGCCGTCAGGCAGGGGGAGATCAAGATCGCTGACTTGCTTGCGAGCCGGGAAGTTGGTGGCGCCATGGGCGGAGAAGGTGAACACGCGCTCATCCCCCGCGAAGATCCAGGCGGTGCCATCCCCCTGATGCACATCCAGATCCACCACCAGCGCCCTCGCCAGGGCGCCTTCGCTGAGCAGCACCCGGATCGCCACGGCCACATCGTTGACGATGCAGAAGCCGCTGCCGTGGTCGGGAAAGGCGTGGTGGGTTCCGCCGGCCAGATGGCAGGCGATTCCGTGTTGCAAGGCGAGCCGGGCGGTCAGCAGCGTGCCGCCCACCGCCAGCCAGGTGCGCCGCACCAGCGGCACGGTGGCGGGCAGGCCGATGCGCCGTTGGGCGGCGGCATCAAGGCGCCCCTGGGCGAAGGCCTCCAGGTAGGCGCGATCGTGCACCAACTCCATCCAGCGCCGGGGCACCGGCAACGGCTGGTGCCAGTGGGCATCTTCATCAAAGCCCCGGCGTCGCAGCAGGTCATGCAGCTGACGGAACTTGGCCATCGGGAAGCGATGGCTGCTGGGCAGCGGCGCGGAGTAAGCCGGGTGGTAGACGAGGGGGAGGGTCAGACCGCGGGTGCGAAAGGGAAGGGAGTCATCCGGGCCTCACAGGCCCGGGGGAATCTTGCGGGTGAGGTTGCGCAGCTTTCGCAGGGCCTTGAGCTCCACCTGGCGCACCCGTTCGCGGGACACCTCCAGCAGTCGGCCGATCTCCGCCAACGTATGGCGTTCCTTGCCGTCCAGGCCGAAGCGAAGGGCCAGCACCTCGCGTTCCTGTTCGGTGAGGTGGCCGAGCCAGTGGCCCAGCTGCTCCTGGTGGATGCCCCGCTCCACCTGGTCGAGCGGCTCCTCCGCTGAGGCGTCGGCGATCAGGTCACCGAGGAAGCTGCGACCCTCGTCGGCGTTGATCGGGGCATCGAGGCTGGAGGTGGTCAGGGACTGACGCAGCAGGGAGTCGAGTTCGTCGACGGGCATGTTCAGCGCTTCGGCGATCTCCAGGCGGCTGGGCATGGCTCCCAGCTTGTGGGCCAGATCAAGGCTCACCTTGCGAATGGTGGAGAGCCGCTCGCTGAGGTGCACCGGCAGCCGGATGGTGCGGCTCTGGCAGGCGATGGCGCGGGTCATGCTCTGGCGGATCCACCAGAAGGCGTAGGTGGAGAACTTGTAGCCGCGGGTGGGGTCAAATTTTTCCACCGCCCGCTCCAGCCCGAGCGAACCCTCCTGGATCAGATCGAGCAACTCCAGCCCCTTGCCCTGATACTTCTTGGCGACACTCACGACCAGGCGAAGGTTGGCCTTCATCATCCGCTCTTTGGCGCGGCGGCCGATCTTGATAATCTTTCGCTCGTGGGGCGAATAATCTTCGCGTTTTTCCTCCACCAGCTGCATCATCGCCTGCACCTGGTTGCCGAGCTCGATTTCTTCGGAGGCGGTCAGCAGCGGTTCCCGCCCGATGGAGGCGAGATACCAGGTCATGGGATCGCTGCCCCTGCGGCTGAGACCTTCGCTCGCACGAACCTGGGAAGCAGTCATGAAATCTGGCGGGTTGGACAACTATCAGGGGCGCGTCAAGGCCGGCGGCCATTCTTTCAGCAATCTTTTATCTTTGCGTTGCAAAACCGTATGTTTTGGAGCGAACACAAGGCCCATTCGGCCCAGTGTCTCCGCAAAGGCTTGCCGATTCCATTCATTCCTGCGTTAAGACTGTGTTGGATTCGTCATGCATTCACCGCCTGGTCGCCCAGTGCGTCGGCCACGGCCAGCGGCGTGGCGCCCCCTGGCCCCCGCACCGAGCTGGCCCTCCGGCCCGCCTCGGCATGCTCCAGGGCCGCCGCCGCCAGCAGCGCCGCATCGGGCCACGCCTGGCCGCCGCCGGCCGCCGCCGCCATGGCGCCGCGCCCGGCGGCGTAGCCGGCCAGCACATCGCCCAGGCCTGCTCTGGCCACCGTTGGCATCGCCTCCCGCAGCTGCCACCGGCGCCCATCCGGCGCCGCGATCACGCTTCTGGCCCCTTTGCGCAGCACGCAGGCGCCGCTGGCCTGGGCGGCCCCTGCCGCTGCGTCGAGCGGCTGGCGTTCCGCCCAGTCGGGGAAGAGGCGGGCGAATTCGCCGGCATGGGGGGTGAGCCAGGTCGGCCCGCCCCTGGCGCGCAGCCAGCGGATCGGCGACTCACCGAGCGGCTCCAGGGCCGCCAGGCGGTTGAGGCCGTCGGCATCGAGCACCAGCAGGCCCGCGAACTCCCGCAGCTGCCGCCAGCGCTCCAGTTCCGCTGAGACCGCCGCCATCGCCCCCGCCTCCGCGGGGCCCAGGCCCGGTCCGAGCAGCACCGCGTCCAGCCGCTTCAGCCAGCCCTCCCCCAGGCCCGCCAGGGCCAGGCCGCCGGCCCCGTTGGTCTCCAGGGGCGGCTCCAGCACCACATGGGGATGGACGCTCCAGAGCTGGTCCGCCAGCGGCGCGGGTGGGGCACAGCGCAAGCTGCCGCAGCCGGAGGCGCTGGCCCCGCTGAGGGCCAGGTGGGTGGCGCCGCGGAAGCGGGCACTGCCCGCCACCACCAGCAGGCGACCGCGCTGGTATTTGGCCGCCGCCGGATCCAGGCCCGGCCAGGGGGCCCCGAGCCGATCCCCCGGCCCCAGGGCCAGGGGCGTCTCCGGGGGCAGGGCCGCCAGCAGGGTCTGGGGCAGGCCCAGATCCAGCCTCTCCAGCTGGCCCACCCAGTGCAGGGCGTGGTCCTGCACCAGGCCCCGCTTCAGCAGCCCCAGGCAGTAGGTGCGGTGGGCCCGGGCGGCCCGTCGGCCCAGCGGATGGCCGCTGTCGGCGCAGAGGCCCGTGGGCCCATCGATCGCCACCAGCCCGCCGGGGCGCCGCCGTTCCCGCTCGCCCAGCAGGGCTTCGATCGCTTCCCCCGGCGGACGGCTCGCCCCGATTCCGAACAGGGCATCGATCCACAGGGCCGGATCGCCGGGGTCCGGTTCCTCCTCCAGCCGGGGAATGCCGAGCCAGAGCGCATGGCTCAGGTGCGCCATGGTCAGCGGTTTATGGCGTTCGAACGGGCTCCAGAGCCGC
>JBIKTO010000339.1:0-3606 GCA_044348065.1 Cyanobium sp. | reverse complement strand
TGCCCGTGGTCGACCTGACGGCCCGCAATCTGGCGATGAGCACCGCCATGGCCCTGGCCCACGGCCGCGGCGGAGACAGCGAACGGCAGGCCGGCTCCGAGCGGGTGCAGACCCGCAGCCGCGAGCTGTTGCGGCAGCTTGACCCGGTCCAGGTGAAGGAGCGGCTGGAGGCGTTGCTCAGCGCCGCCCGTGACGGCCGGGGAGCGGAGGTGGCCTTCCTCGATCGCTGGGGCTATGACCCTGACCAGCGAGCCGCCATCGCGACCGCCATCGAGTCGGTGGCGGAGTGAGCCTGGTCAGAAGCGCAGGTACAGCAGGCTCATCCCCTGCCAGTCGGTGTCGCCGATGTCGTTCTGGAAGATGTAGTTGGCATTCAGACCCAGCACGATGTTGCGGGTGATGTTGATGTCCACACCAGCCGTCAGCATCGGGTTGGTGGCGCCGGTGGAGTCGGTGTTGGTGGCGATGCCGCCGCCGACATAGGGGGAGATCAGGGCCTTGCGGAACAGGTCGAACGTGAGGGGCATCTGGAACTCGCCCTCGTTGTTGTTGTTGCCCTGCAGATCGCGGTTGCCGAAGATGTAGCTCGGCCGCAGCGACAGGGAGAAGTCTGGACCGAGCTTGTAGGCGATCCGGCCGGTGAGCACCCCACTGGTGGGTTCGCCTGAGTCGACACCGGCGGCCGTGCCCCAGCGCACGCCGCCGCCGATGCCGAAGAAGCCGGGGTCTTCGTAGGGCAGGCTGGTGCGTGGCAGGGCGGCCTGCTCCACCGGATTCAGGTTGGCCGGCTCCGGCCCGAAGGGGGCGGGCAGCACGAACACGTTTCCGACCGGCAGCCAGCCCGCCTCGGGCGCTTCGGGCAGCACCGGCTGCCAGGGGGCCGGATCGAGGCTCGCCGCGTTCGGACCAGCGGGCGCGAAGGAAGCGGGAGGCTCCGGCGGAGCCAGGGAGGCCAGGGAGGGGCCAGCGGGCCAGAGCAGGACCCCTGCCAGGGCGAACATTCGCCGACGGGGGGCGCGGCAGGCGGTGAGGTCGCGGGGAACGAACATCGCGGCCGCTGCGCAAAGAGATGGTTCAGTGCAGTGTATCGGCTCTGCCCAAGGTCAGGAACGAGAACCGCATCCTCGTCAACTGGCCGCCAGCAGGGGCGATCCAGATGGGTGGCGCGCCACGTCGGATCCGTGGCTCCCCCCTGGCGGGCTCTGCTACGGGGTTGGCTCGGGGCTGGCCGCAGGAACCGTGGCGGGCTCGGGGGCGGGCTCTGGAACGGGCTCGTGGGCGGAGATCGCCGCCGGCCGCAGCGGTTGAGCCTCCTCCAGGGGGTGAAGGTGGACCACCGCCGGCGTCACGCTGCCCGCGGCCGGCAGGGGTTGGCGCGATGACCAGGTGCGGATCTCCTCGACCACAACGGCCTCCCTGGGCCGGCTGAGGATGTCGACACTGCCATCGGCTTGCAGCGCCAGGGGAACCTCCGTCGCCGCGCTGATGCGGCTTGAGGGGATGTGGATCAGGCGGGCGGTCTCGATGCGTGCCTTCTCACCCCCAGGGGTGGGCAGATTCTGCAGGGCCTGCCGCATCGGCTCGCGCCAGCCTTCCGGCAGGGCCGCCATCGGATCGCCGCTCATGGCGCGACGCCCCTGCTCGGCCAGGGCCAGCGGAGGGATCACGCCCGCCTGCAGATCGGCCAGGCCGATCGGTCCGCCGAGAAGTTCGGCACGGCTGTAGCCCCCTGGCAGCACTGCCTCGCTCGGGCTTGGCATCGGGGTGACCGCCAGGCCGGGCGCTGGCGCTGCTGCCTGGGCCGTGGCGATCAGGGGTCCCGCGCCCCGCTCGTCCGCTCCAGGCCGGGCACCCAGCAGGATTCCGGAGGTATTGCCCGCCAGTCGGCCGGTGAGGCTTCCCTCCAGAGTCGGCGGCGCGAGGCCGGCACCGGGGGGCTTCGGGCTCAGCAGCGGCTTGAAGCCCACCTCCCCCGGTCGTGGGAGATGGGCTTCCACGCTGGCTTGCCATCGGTCATGCAGGTCGATCGCCAGCAAGGGCAGCCAGAAGGCCTGGCTCAACAGAGCCCAGGCCACGGGGCGGGAGGCCGATGGCAGCGTTTGGCGGGGCATGGGCGATGGGGGGGGAGGCTCGAGGGGACCAGGCCGATGGCTCAGCGGTTCCAGTTCCAGAAGTAGTTGTTGTTGAGCAGGCTGCCGACGGTGCTGAGCGGCACGAGCACATCATTCACCACATCCAGAGCCTGCCCGAAGAAGGTGCGGTTCACGATGATCGTGTCCCGATCCCGCAACGGTGGATTGAAGGCCTGCGAGATGTCCCGATCCTCCCGGAAGCTGAACACCTCGCGGGTGGTGACGCCATTGCGGTTCAGGCGAACGAGCTCGATGCTGTTTTTGTTCGCCCGCCACTTGCGCGTACCACCAGCGCGGAGAATGGCCTCCACCAGGGGGGTGTTGGCGGGAAGGCTGATCGTGCCGGGGCTTTTCACCTCGCCGAGGATCGTCACATTGATGGCGGGGGGTGCCAGGTTGGTGGCTCCGATCTGGAGAACCTCATCCGAGGGTGGGCTCTCGACTCGGCCGACCACGAGGGTGTCACCGTCGAAAAGGATCGGGTTCTGGCGCTGGTTCCCAAATCTATACAGCTGCGAGAGATCCAGGATGGTCTGTTTCTGGCTGCCGTCCGGACCGGCGAGGCGGCGCAGTAGCACCCGCCGGATATCCGAGTTGAGCGTGATGCCGCCGGCCGTCTGGATGGCGATCACCGGTGTGGAGAAGCTGCCGAGTGGATACAGACCCGGCCGGCTGACCTCCCCGAGAACAGTGACCTTCACCGCACGGGGGCTGGTGAGGCTGAGGGTGAGCTGGGGGCGAACCAGCTGGCGGCCGTAGAGCGAGGTGAGCCAGCGGGTTGCCTGGCCGATGGTCAGGCCGTTCAGTTGAACGGTTCCGATCAGGGGTAGCGTGGTGGTGCCATCCGGAAGGATGCCGAAGCTGCCTCCCACGGCCCGAGCTTCCGGATCCAGGAAGGTGAGGGTGAGTCCATCGCCGGGACCCAACACATACAGATCGCTGTAGACCTCAGGCAGGGAAATCGCCTGACCTGGGGCCTGGCCCATGGGAGCCGTGATGCCCGGAAGCGGCGATCCCTTGGGGGCTGCCATGGCAGGGGCATGCCAGGGCAGAGAGAGGGTGGCCGCCAACAGAACTGGACCAATGGCGGGGGTCATGGCATGGGCCATCGGCGGGCGATCTTGGCGGCTAGAACGGAGGTAAGCCCAGACAGAGTACTGGGACATGGCAAGCAAAGCCTCTCGATACCTTACCGACACTCCGCTCGCCGGCTGGTTGTCCAACTGACCGTCAGCGAACTGGCCTTACAATGGACGCCAAGACTTTCGCTGTGCCTACGTGACCAGAACGGGCGCCCCTTCCGATCTCGTGCCCGCTTCGCCTCTCGGAGGGGGCTCCTCCGATCTCGCTGCCTCCCCGCCCCTGTCCGCTGGCCGGGTCAACGCGTATGACTCCGTCCCTCAGGCTTCACCGCTGGGCCCAGATGATCGAGGCGGCGGCAGCGCCGCCGGCCTGCTGCGCACCATCAAGCGTC
>JBIKTO010000338.1:0-3642 GCA_044348065.1 Cyanobium sp. | reverse complement strand
GCTGCGGGCGGCCGGGGTGCCCCTCCATGGCCTGGCCCACATCACCGGCGGCGGCCTGCCGGAAAACCTGCCCCGCTGCCTGCCGGGGGGGGTTCATGGTGTGATCGACGCCCAGACCTGGCGGCGCCCCCCTCTCTTCACCTGGCTCCAGGAGGCGGGGGAGGTGCCGGAAGAGGACCTCTGGAACACCTTCAACCTTGGCGTGGGCTTCTGCCTGGTGCTTCCCGCCGAAGCCCTGGACAGGGCCCTGAGCCTCTGCGCCGAGCTGGGGTTCCCGGCCTGGGAACTGGGCCAGGTCGCGGCTGGGGAGGCGGGTGAGCGGCCCCTGGCCGGCTTGCCGTACTGAGCCTGCCCTGGCTCCGCCGCCCTCGGGTTCGTAAGGTCCACCTGGTAGTGCTGAATACGTAATACCGGGATGCCGCCCGCTCACCGGGTCCATCCGCCGACTCCGCCGCCTCCGCCGATAGCCATGTTTGAGACCTCTTCCAGGATCACCCGTCGCCGTAGCTCCGCCGGGCCCACCCCGCCCCAGCGCCCCACGCGCCCCCTCCAGCCCCGACCCCGGGAGATCAGCACCGGCACGGGCCGCGACAGCGGCGGTATGGGAGGGGGGGGTGGTCACCGCCCCACGTTTCTCACCCTGCGGGACTACGGCAAGGTGTATGTGGCCGATCTGCCCCGTCTGTCGGACGGCCAGCTCACCCAGATCGCCAAGGAAGCCCGCGAGGTTCTCGAAAGCCTGAACCGCCGCCTGCAGGAGATCGAGCGCCAGGGGGGCCTCACCCAGGCCGACCAGGACATCCGCATCCGGGCGACCACCAAGCGGGATGTCACGGAGCGCTTCCTCTCGGCCATCGCCCAGGAGCAGGAGCTGCGCCGCTGCAATCCCGCCCTGCGCGCCGCCGCCGGTGAATCCCTGGCCCGCGCCTTCCTGGAACTGGCCCGGCACCGGCTGCCCGGCTCCACCTTCGATTCGTTACTGCAGGAGGCCCTCTCCGCCTGTGGTCCCAGCAGCGCCAGCGCTTCGGCCAGCGATGATCCCGAGGTGCAGCGGCTGCTCCAGGGCCACGAGCCCCCCGACAGCGCTCCAGGGAGCCTCCCGGTGGTGCTGACCCCCGATCCGTCGATCCCGGATCCCTCCCCGGCCATCAATCGCTGAGGAAGGGATTCGCCGGCATCCGCGCGCCGGCGTTCACGCAGCGGCGGCTGAGGGCGTCGAGCTCCAGTCGCTCGTTCTCCTCCATTCGCCAGCCCAGGGCCGCTGCCGCGGCTTCGGCCTGATCCACACGCCGCAGCCCTGGAATCGGCAGGGCACCGTGGGCGCGGCACCAGTTGAGGGCCACCGCGGCCGGTTCGGCGTTCCGTTCCCGCGCGATCGCCTGAATCCCCTCCAGCAGGGGCTGCAGGCGGGGCCACAGCCGCCGGACCAGCAACCCCCGCGGACCCGCCGGCGGGGCGGGCATCGCCCCGGGCGCCCTCGCCAGCAGTCCCAGGGCCAGGGGGCTGTAGGCGATCAGGGTGAGTCCCAGCTCCCGGCACACCTCCGCCACCCCCCCCGCCGCCAGCGCCTCGGGGGCCAGCAGCGAGAGCTGCACCTGCAGGCTGCGCAGCGGCACGCCGCGAGCGGCCAGCTGGGCCTGCAGCTGGCGCAGCCGCCGCGGCCCCAGGTTGGACACCCCCAGGGCGCCCACCTCGCCCCGCTCCACCAGATCCGCCAGCCCGTTGAGCAGGGGCAGCTCCTGCCAGGGCAGGTAGCGGGCGGTGCTCCAGTGCATCTGCACCAGGTCGAGCTTGCCCCGCAGCCGCCCCTTGGCGTCGTGGAAGGCCCGCTCGTACCCCCGGCGGCCCAGCCGCCAGGGGAACGGTGCCAGCTTGGTGGCCACGCACAGTTCAGCGCGACGCTCCGCCGGCAGGGCGGCGCAGAAGACGCCGAGCAGGGTTTCGCTGCGTCCCTGCAGACGGCCGGTGCCATAGGAATCGGCGCTGTCGAAGACGCAGAGCCCCAGCGCCACGGCCCGCTCGAAGCAGGCCCGCAGGGCGTCGTCCTGGCTGGGGTCGTAACCCCAGAGGAAACGGTTGCCCCAGGCCCAGGTGCCCACCCCGATCCCGGGGATGGCGCCAGCCGACGGCAGGGCGGAGAGGGCCGCGGGGGTGGGCATGAAGGTCACGGCAGGGCGGTTCCGGGGCCATGATCAACGGTCGTGCCTCCCGACGCCTTGCTTCCTCCAGAGCGCCCCGGAATCCTCGACCAGGCTGGCGCCCCGCAGGCGGACCCGGCCGCGCCCCCGCATCCGGGGGCAGGCGAAGCCGCTCCAGCGGCGCCCGCCGACCCGGTGCTCTGCGGCCACTGCGGCCGCACCGCCCGCAACGGCCTCAGCTGCATCGGCATGTGTGTGGCCGATTCCGGCTATTGAGGCTGGGGAGTTCGATCCCCTGGAGGAGATGGGCTGCTGGAGGTTCAACCGGCGCTGCAGCCGGGCATCTGAGCTGGGGCCAAACCTTGAGGGGGGAGTCTGGCCAGGGTTACGGGAGGTCACAAACGACCGGGAGTGGCCATGGAGGGCCTCCAATTTTTCAGATTTCCTTTAGGGTTCAGGCATTGCCTTCGGGGCCGTCATGACTTCCTCCACCTCCCTGCTCGCCCTCGCCGGGGTCGTGGGCTTCGCCCTCCTCTCCATCCTGTTCGGCATCTTCCCGTGAAACGGGAGGCCTGGACCCGCAAGGTCTAGGCCTCACCGCTGCGCGGTTTCGGCACCGCTCTGGTGGCCATGGAGGTGCTTCTCGCACGCCATGGCGCCGGAGCCAGCGAGAAGGGGCAAGCCGATCAGAATTCCCAAGAGAAAAGCCTTCACGCCCAAGAAGCTCCAACTTTTTTCAACCCTAGGGAAGCTCTGGGCAACGAGCGTTCAAGGAGAGCACCAGGACTTGATTTGTGCTTGATGAACATTTTGGACGCCGATTGGACGTAGGTCTGCTCGATTTTGCCAATTTAGAGGCTGTATTTTGCTCATTTTGGGCGCTGCTTATCCCAATTGGGCACACCACTCGCCCAATCATGCTCTGCATAGCAGTTCATACCGCGCCATGAACAGGTTGGAGAGGGCTGCCAGCACATGCACTTTACAGCGGTTCTTGAGCATGCCCCGCAGCCGGGTTTTCTGAAAGCCGAACTGCCGTTTGATCACGCGAAACGGATGTTCGACCTTCGCTCGGAAGTGCGCCTTGGCCGTCTCGATCAGATCATCAACCCGTCCCTCGGGTGTCTCCGGCAAGGCCCGGCGCTTGCCTGGCCGCGTGGCAACGCGGAAGCCGATCCCCCGGCCTTGCATCTCGGGGCGCTTGGCAATTCCTTGGTAACCAGCATCCGCGTAGACCACGGCTTCCTCACCATGCAGCAGCACTGCGGCAGGGGTGAGGTCATGAACATTGGCAGCCGTGGTTTCCACTGAATGGATGAGGCCGCTCTCACTATCCACGCCGATATGGACTTTCATCCCGAAATACCACTGATTGCCTTTCTTGGTCTGATGCATCTCCGGATCTCTCTCCTTCTTCTCGTTCTTGGTGGAGCTGGGCGCCGCGATCAAGGTGGCATCGATGATCGTGCCCTGCTTCATGGCCATGCCATTGGCTTTGAGATGG
>JBIKTO010000337.1:0-3643 GCA_044348065.1 Cyanobium sp. | reverse complement strand
GCTGGGCAGCCCCCGCCAGGGCTGGCGAACCTTTGAATGGGGAGCCGGCTTGATTCAGCGGGAGACCATCAGCCCCAGCCAGCTGCGGGCCACGGCCCTGCTGCGTCAGCCGGGGGATGCCGATCAATGGCTGCCGGTGAAGTTCAACCCCGCCGGCGTCTACAGCCTGGTGATCGCCAGCCATGGCGCCCTGCCGGTGGCGAACGTGCGCATTCTCGGCCCGGGCAGCCGCCTGGTGCTGGAGTGCTCCGGTCCCACCCGGCTGGAGAGCGAGCTTCTGTGCCGCTGGGATGGCCGCAAGGATCCAGCCGGCACCTACCGCCTCGTCGCCCGCTCCGCGGACGGCGGCGGCGCCCTGCTGAATGTGAGCCTGCGTCACGACCCCCGCTGGTTGGTGCGCTGATGGGCTCTTGGCGCTGGCGATCGCGGCTGCGCTGGCCGCCGTTGCGGCCCGATCCCCGCGCCGTGCTGGGCCTGGGTCTCTGCGGCCTGGCCTGGGCTGTGGCGATCGCGCCACAGCGCCAGCCGCTCGAGGGGTCCCTGCGGGCCAGCGCCCTCAGCTTCGGCCTCCAGCCACCGGAGGGCGGAG
Organism: Cyanobium sp.; assembly: GCA_044348065.1. Taxonomy (GTDB): domain Bacteria; phylum Cyanobacteriota; class Cyanobacteriia; order PCC-6307; family Cyanobiaceae; genus Cyanobium. The sequence continues at coordinate 3,054 of JBIKTO010000337.1, read as the reverse complement.
CCAGCCGCTCGCCCCAGGGATTTCTGGTGGTGCGGCGTGTGCGCAGCCTGACCATCAGGGAAGCGGGACAGGCCGGGCCGCTGGTGGTGCCGTTTCGGGGTCAACGCCTGTCCTTGGCGGCCGGTCGCGCCCTCGCGTTCAGCGCCTCTGCGGCTGAGCCGCTGGAGTTGCGCATCGCCCTGCCCCCGGGCACACGGGTGCAGACCCTCCAGCCGGAGGGAAAGGACCAGCTGGTGCTGGATCTGCTTCCCCCCGCCGCCACGATGGCTGAGGGAGGTGCGGCGGAGCTCACGCTCATCCCACCCCTCGGGGGAACGCGGCCGGAGGTGAGCGGCCCGGTGGGTCTGCAGGTGGTGTGTCAGGAGTCGGGCCAGCCGCCGAGGCGTCTGACGGCACCGGAGGCCCAGTTCATGCTTCCCCTGGCGGGCGGCACTCGCCTGCGCCTGCAGCACTCCGACCCCAGCACACCGCTGGTTTTCGAGCCCAACCTGCGGGTGTCGGAGCTGCAGTTCACCTCCCAACGGCAGAGCCTGTTTGATCAATCACCCCTGACCTTCTCCACGCTCCGCTCCGGGCTCCTGCACCTCGGCCGCATGGACCCCCTGAGCCTTCGTCCCGATCAGTTTCTGCAGATCGATGCACCGGGTATCACGGTGCTCACCAGCCTGCGGGCGGAACAGGGTCAACTGGCGTTGGAAGTGGTGGGGGAAACCCAGCGGATCCGCAGCGGCCTCAGCCAGATGCACCCCACCACGGTTCTGCAGGGAACCCTGCTCAGTCGTTACCTTTCACCAGCCCAGATCAGCGGCTTCCATGGCTTTCTGGTCGGTGTGATCAGCAGCCTGGTGCTGACCCTCTTCAAGGCAGACTGAGCCAGGAAGCAAGGCCCCGGTTCAATGAGCCGGTCGGGCCTCGTTCACTCCTCCCCGTCCTCACCCCCCACCGGCACCAGCCGCACCTGCTTGCGTCCCAGCTTGATCTCGAATTCATCACCGGGCTTGAGGCCGAGCATGGCGGTGTAAGCCTTGCCCACCAGCAGGTTGCCATTGCCCTGCACGGTGGCCACGTAGCTCAGCTTGCGGCCGGGGCCGCTCCTGCTGCCGCCATCGCCGAGGCTGAGGCCTTTGGCTTCCAGCAGCGCTTCATAGAAGGCGGTGAAGTTGAGGCGCTCACCGCCATCCTTCTTGCTGCTCACATAGCCGCAGGCCCTGACCAGATCGGATTTAGAGACGTCGCCCAGTTCCTTGAGCTTGGCGAGCAGATCGGCTCCGGTGAGCATGGTGTGTTGGGGAGGATTGCGGTTCCAAACCTACCGCATCATCGGGGTGGCGACTAATAGCCTTGCCACCTCTCTGATCGCCAAGCCCCCAGCGGCTGCGGCGCCATTTGCACTTGTCCACTCATCCGGGCCTCCGGGCCTGAGTGAATTGCAGATCCTGCAAGAAACGATGCCCAAGCGGAGCTTACCTGCAGAGTTTTCGCCCACCCTGGATGAAGACTTCGCGGCTGTCGCCGGCGAGCAGGCGTCTGGGATCGAGCGGTCAGCGCTCGAGGCGATGGCCCGTTTGTAGGCTGCGGCCTGGTGCTCCCGTGGAGATGGCACATGGCTCTGAACTGGAGCCTGCAAGCCGAGGCGGATGCCGATGTCCTGCAGGCCATCAGGGCTGCGGTGAATGGGCACGTTCGCGGCCAGGCCCAACAGGGCGACGCCCTCCCCATCGCCTGCCTGGTGCGGGACGGGGACACGCTGATCGCCGGTGGATCGGGCTGTACGGAGTACCAGCGCCTGTTCGTCCATTGTCTCTGGGTTGCCGAGGGCTACCGCGGCCGGGGCATCGGCAGCCGCATGCTCAGGGAGCTCGAAGCCGAGGCCGTGCGGCGAGGCTGCCGTGATTCGATCATCGAAACCCTGGATGCTGCGGTGGCTGATCTCTACCGCCGCCTCGGCTACCGACTCGTGGCTCACCTTCCCGCCTATCTCGGTAGCCGCGATCGGCACATCCTGCTCAAGCCTAACCTTCGCCCCCTTGACACCGCCGCGCCGTAGGGGCCCTCGGAGGTGCGGCGGCCCATCGTCATCAGCTGTCTGCAGCGCCCTTGCGTGCGAAGAGTCAACGCGAATCGATGTGAACCTCTGGACGTTGCTGTTCCTGTGCCCACCACGATGATCGGACTAGACAGGCTGTGCTGCGGCATGGCGAAGACCTGGTCTTGGGTAGGGGTGACCCAGCCTGTGATTTCAGCGCTTGTCTGGATCTCACTTCTGCGTAGCTAGCTGCCATCTGGCGGCAATGCAATTCAGTCCTGGCTTGCTCTTTTCATGACCGCGTGCCTTGAGTAGATCTATATCCGCAACTCTTGAATGTCTCGGTAGAAGGTTTGTAAGGGTTGGTTTGGCTAGAATTCGCTCAAGAAGTTGGTCTGTTAGTCCTTGTTTGCGATTTCCATCCTGGCAATGACTGTTGCTCACGGCATATGGATTATTGCACTGCTTGGTTGTATTGCTGGTGCCTAACGAGAAGAAGTCTTTGGCTTGCCTGATTGCCTGGCCTTGGAGATACTTTGATGATTAGGCCGGCGAAGAATGATTTCACCATAGGTGCTTGGAAAAATATCGTTTCGACGCATTGAATCATCTGGAAAAATAATGTAGTACTCGCCTTTGAGATGGTAATTGCCGTCTCGTATTGTATTCTCATCGATAATATTGTCTTCTTCTGATCCGTTGCCTTTTACGGCTTTAAGCTTGACGAAGGCTTTGATGCGTGAATTATCCTTTTTCTGATCGGTTGGCTTCAGATTATTTCCTCCCGAGCGGGAAGCGGTTCCTGGCTGTTCTGGTCGATATGAAAGTGACAAGAAAAGAATATTATCTTTGCCATTGCGATACTTGTGAATAATATCGCCATCATCCTCTTCGTTTGTCCAATTGATAAAGATTGGAGTGCATTGACCAGCGCCAATGCATGTTTGATTTCTTTTTGTCACTGCATTAAGCCTCCCTGACTTCTCTGAAACTTGACAAGAGCCCATATAAACAGACCCGTCGGTGGA
>JBIKTO010000336.1:0-3648 GCA_044348065.1 Cyanobium sp. | reverse complement strand
GACCCCCGCCGCCGCCCCGGTCGCCGGGCCCCTGCGCGGCCTGCGCCTGGCGCTGGTGGTGGCCCTGGCCACGGCCCTCACCTGGTCCACCTGCCATGCCCTGGGGCTGGGTGGCGGCGCGGCCTACGGCGTGGTGGTGGCGGCGGTGATCGTGCGCCCCGACTTCAGCCGCTGGCCGCCGCCGGTGTTCGTGCTGCTGCCGCTGGTGGTGGCGGTGGGCCTGACGCTCGGCACCCTGCTGCGACCGCTGATCGACGGCCCCACGGTGTGGCAGTTCGCGGTGGTCACGGTCTGCGCCCAGCTGCTGGCCCAGTCGCTGCCGGATCGGCTCAGGCTGGTGCGCAACCTGCTCGCGGTGGTGGCCGTGCTGCCCCTGCTCGCCGGCAACGCCACCTGGCTGGCTGCCTGGCATGAGCTGCTCGCCGTGATCATCGGGCTCAGCTTCGGCGCCGGCCTGCAGGCCCTGCTGCGCCTGCCCGCCGATGAGCCCCGCGAGCCCCACGAGCGCCCCGAACCGGCGGAGCCGCCCTCGCGCAGCCTGGCGGAGCGCTTCGCCGAACGCTTCTTCTGGCGCAAGCTCACCATCTCCGCCCTGGCCCTGAGCATCGGCACGGGCCTGGGGGCGCTGAACCCCAAATATCTCTATTTCGGCGTGGTGCTGCTGCTCAACGACAACGTCGCCGCCACCGTGGAGCGGGTGCGCGACCGGATGATCGGCGTCAGCCTCGGCGTGCTGATGCCCTGGCTGGTGTTCAACACCTTCGGCGTCAACGAGGTGGCCGTGGGGCTGGCGCTGGGCGGAACGGCGGGGTTGATGGAGGCCCTGGGGCTGGGGCTCCACCTGCGCACCGCCATGATCTCCAGCGGTGTCACCTTCGCCGGCTATGGGGTGCTCACCGATTGGTATGTGCCCAGCCGCTGGATCGATTACCTGCTGGGTTGTGGCCTCGCCCTCGGCGTTTCGCTGGCCTTCGAGCGTGGAGCCCTTCAGCGCCTGCTCCGCGGCGCTGGCAGGGATCAGCCCGGATCCTGATCCCCCGCCGGCTCCGTGTCGGCGGCTGGAACCGAGGGCAGGGTGAGGATGCCGCGACCGGCGAAGCCCTGCCAGATCGCGAGCAGCACCTCGGCGGTCACCCGACCGGCGTGGAGGGGGTTGGCGATCGAGAAACTGAGGCCATAGCGGTTCATCTCCTTGCCGAATTCCAGCAGCCGCGCCTGGGGGGCCGGGGCGGGCAGGGTGTCCGGATGGGCGCTGGCGATCTGGATCAGCAGGTCGAGGATCTCCTGGGGGGGCCAGTTGGCGGAGGCCTGGATCTCGAAGCGACAGCGGCGCATCCGGTCGCTGCGGGTGTAGGTGGTGGTGGTCTGGGTGAAGAAGGTCTGGTTCGGCACCACCAGCTCGGCGTTGTCGCTGCCGCGCCAGAGGGTGGCCGCCCGCAGGCCGAGCCGCCGCACCTCGCAGGCCTCGCCGTCGTGCATCAGCACCTCGCCGGGGCGCACCGAACCCTCGAACAGCAGCCAGAGGCCGGAGATGAAGTTGGAGAACACTTCCTTCACGCCGAAGCCCAGCCCCACCGAGAGCCCGCCGGCCACCGCCAGCAGGCCGGTCTGGTTGATGCCGAGCCGCTCCAGCGCCCAGATGATCGCCAGCGCCACGATCAGGTAGCGGATCACCAGGGAGACGGCGCGGCGGCCGCCATCGCTGATCTCCAGGCCGCGCTGCACCAGCCAGCCCACCCAGATGGAGGGCAGGGCGGAGCCCACCACCACGAAGTAGAGCCAGAGGATCACCTCGAACAGCCGACCGAGCTGGATCGGACTGCCGAACCAGACCCCCAGCGGCTGGGTGGCGAGGGCCTGCAGGCTGCCGAGGGCATCGAGGCTGACCACCAGCACGCCCAGCAGGAAGAGGGGGCGCAACACCTGGCTCACCAGCAGCCGCAGTTGATCGGGGGGCAGGAAGCGGACGAGCAGCTGGGTTTCGAGCAGGCGCAGCCCCAGCCAGGTGGCCAGGATCTGGCCCACCAGCAGCACCAGCCCCCAGCGCTGGCCGGCCAGGGCGAGCAGGGCGCCGACGAGCAGCAGCAGGGGCAGCTGCACCACACCCAGGGGGAGGCGGTGCCACCAGGCCAGCCGCTGGGGAAGCCGCAGCGCCACCGCCAGCGCCAAGCCCACCAGCACCAGTTGCAGCAGCACATCGGGGCGGGAAAGCAGGGCCAACCAGCCCAGGGGTTCCTGGATCAGGGGGGTCATGGCCGCCTCCGCAGCGCCAGGATGCGGCGAGCCCCTTCCTCCGGGGTCGTCACCCCCAGCATCACCTCATAGATGATCTGCTCGATCGGCTGCACCAGGGTGCGTACCCGATCGGCGGAGAAGGGCGTGGCCATGAGCTTGCCGATGGCGCGGAACTGCTGCTGAGCCGCCGCCATCGCCGCCAGGCGCCCGGATTCGGCCACCGGCACCGTGACGAAACGGTTCACCGGCAACACCGACTGGCTGGTGAGGGTGAGCTCGCGCTGCTGCTTGGGGCTGAGGGTGAAGCGGGCCAGCTCCTCGGCCAGCCGCCGTTGGTTGGCCGAGGAATCGGTGCCGAAGGCCCAGATCCGCAGGGAGGAGAAGGGGCTGGCCTGGCCGCCGGGGCCGCCCGGCAGGGGAGCCACACCCAGGCGCGGCCCCATGGTCTGCTGCAGGCGCATCAGATGCAGGCTGTAGCAGGGAATCCAGCTCAGCCGCCCCTGCTTCAGCCCATCGATCAGATCCGAGGCCTCAGCGGCGATGTCCACCCGGCTCTGCAGGGCCGCCTGGCGGAGCCAGCGCAGCCAACCCTCGATTGCCCGCTGATCCCTGGCCAGGTCGTGGCCGGGGGGGAGCGGCCGGTCGGTGATCAGCAGGGCCATCGCCTGGGCGGCCCCCAGGCTGCCAGCCGACCACCACAGGCCGATCGGGTCCGCCGACACGCCCACGGGGCTGCCGGAGGCGGCCAGCGCCAGCACTCCGGCCACGTCGGTGGGGGAGGAGGGCACCCGCCGGCGGTCGTAGCAGGCCAGGGTCACCTCCTCGGCCACCGGCAGCCCCACCAGTTCGCCCCGCTCCCGCACCCGCGTCAGCTCCTCCGGAGCGATGCTGGCCAGGGCGTCGGTCATGGCCGGATCGCGGGGCAGGGGGGCGATCAGGCCGCGGCGCCAGAGGGAGATCGCCACCGGCGCGCGCACCAGCAACAGATCCGGCCCGAGCCCCTGGCGGCGGTTCCCCTGCAGCTCCTGCTCCAGGCGCTCCTCCGGCACCACCTGCAGACGGATGTTCACCTCCGGGTGGAGGCGCCGGTAGTCCTGCATCACCGAGGTGGCCAGTTCCACATGCACCGCCGGGCTGGCCATCGTGCCGCCGCTTTCGGTGGGCACCACATACACATGCAGCGTGTCGGTGTTGAGGGGGCCCAGCGCCCGGCAACCCTGGGCCCCCGCCAGCGCCAGCAGCGTCAGCAGGGCCAGGGCGGAACGGCGCGGGGAGGGGGGCACAGGGGAGCGGGTGGCTCTCGGCTAGGTTGCCGGATCGCTCCATCGTCCCTCGCCATGGCCGAGTCCGCACCCCTGCTGCTGCGCGCCGCCCGCGGGGAGCCGGTGGAGCGGCCGCCGGTGTGGATGATGC
>JBIKTO010000037.1:0-10980 GCA_044348065.1 Cyanobium sp. | reverse complement strand
GATCCAGAAGGCGGCGATCCCTGAGCTGATGCTCGGTCGCGACCTGCTGGGCCAGGCCCAGACGGGCACCGGCAAGACCGCCGCCTTCGCCCTGCCCCTGCTGCATCGTCTCGATCCGGCGGCCCGCACCCCCCAGGTGCTGGTGCTCACCCCCACCCGCGAGCTGGCTCTGCAGGTGTGTGAGGCCATCCGCGGCTTCGCCGCCGCCATGGGCGGCGTGCGGGTTCTGCCCGTCTACGGCGGAGCCGACTTCCGCGACCAGATCCAGCAGCTGCGCCGGGGTGTGCCGATCGTGGTCGGCACCCCGGGCCGGGTGATGGATCACATGCGCCAGGGCACCCTCGATGTCTCGGGTCTGCGCACCCTCGTGCTCGATGAGGCCGACGAAATGCTGCGCATGGGCTTCCTCGAAGACGTGGAGTGGGTGCTGGAGCAGCTGCCGAAGAGCCGGCAGGTGGTGCTCTTCTCCGCCACCATGCCGAGCGAGATCCGCCGCCTCACCCGGCGCTACCTGGCGGATCCCGCCGAGGTGACGATCCGCACGAAGGGCGCCGAAGGACGCCGCATCCGCCAGCGTTTCCTTACCGTTCCCGCCCCCCGCAAGCTCGAAGCCCTGGAGCGGGTGCTGGAGGCCGAAGGCGGTGAAGGGGTGATCGTCTTCGCCCGCACCCGGGCGGTCACCCTCGATGTGGCCGAGGCGCTCGAGGCCCTCGGCCACGAGGTTGCCGTGCTCAACGGTGAGGTGCCCCAGGCCCAGCGGGAGCGCACGATCGAGCGCCTCCGCGATGGCCGCGTCGATGTGCTGGTGGCCACCGATGTGGCCGCCCGCGGTCTCGATGTCGACCGCATCGGTCTGGTGGTGAACTACGACATCCCCTTCGACGGCGAGGCCTATGTGCACCGCATCGGCCGCACCGGCCGGGCGGGTCGGCGGGGGGACGCCATCCTTTTCCTGACGCCCCGGGAGCGGCGTTTTCTCACCGGCCTGGAGCGGGCCGTGGGCCAGCCGATCGAGCCGATGGAGGTGCCCGGTAACGCCACCATCAATCAGAACCGTCTCGACCGGCTGCGCCAGCGGCTCACCGAGGCCCTCACCACCCCGCCGGGAAGCGAGGAGGAGCAGGCCCTGCTCACCGAATTGCTGCAGCGGGTGGCCGGCGAGCAGGGCTGCAGCCCCGAACGGCTGGCCCTGGCCGCCCTGCAGCTCAGTCTCGGGGGCCGGCCGCTGCTGCGCCACGGCGAGGAGGTGCCCTCCCGCTTCACCGAACCGGAGCGTCGGGAGCGCCCCGTCCGCGGCGACGGTCGGCCGGAGGCCCGCTCCAGCGGCCGCCCCGAGGAACCGCCGGAGGCCCACATGGAGCGCTTCCGCATCGAGGTGGGCTGGCGTGATCGGGTCCGACCCGGCAACATCGTGGGCGCGATTGCCAATGAGGCCCGCCTCGATGGCCGCTCGATCGGCAAGATCCGCATCTTCGACTCCCACAGCCTCGTCGACCTCCCCCGGGGAATGCCGGAGGATGTGTTCGCCGACCTCGCCAGGCTTCGGGTCATGAACAAGGAACTCCAGATTTCCCGACTTCCATCGTGATCAGTCCCCCCCTCCGCTTCACCGCCCTCCTCGCCGCCGCCACGGCCGCTGTCTTCAGCGCGACCGTGGCCCCACCGGCGGCCCGGGCCCGCGGCGTTGGGGAAATCGTGATGGCGGTGTGCCTGAGCGCCTTCGAAAGCGAGATGGCCCAGGCGGGTAAGAATCCGCCCGCCGGTATGGCCACCTACGCCTGCTCCTGCGTGGTCGATCAGATCAGCAGCGGCAACAGCCTCGATCGGGCCCGCAGCAGCTGCCGCACCGCCACGGCGCGCCGATACCCGATCTGAGTGACCGGTTCAGGCGCACAGGCCGGTCACCTCGGTGCTGGAGAGCACACAGACTTCGCTCACCGAGAGGCGCTCCACCGCCGCCACCAGGCTGGCTTGAACGTCCATCGTTTCGCTGACCACCAGGGCCTGCAGCAGGTCGAAGTGATCCTGGGGAGCCAGTTCGCCGTTCTCGCGCCAGGCAAGGCTCCAGGGGGGAGGGGCCGTCATCGTGGGGATCGCGGGGATCAGGGTTTGCTGACAATGCAGCACTCTCGGACGCCGCGGCCCCGTTCTTTGGATTCCCTTCCGGTCCGCTTCAAGCTTCTCAACAGCGGCCCGGTTCCCTTGGCGAGAAAGGGGCGAAACAAGCCTGTAGAGTCTCCCCGATTCCAAGACGTCCAGGCCTCCCACGGCTCGACCAGCCGGCTGTGACCCTCCCGGTCCGACCCCTTCCAGGCTTCGTTCACCGGTCTTCACTGTTCACTGGCTCCCCCGGGACTTCCGACCTCCCACGAATCCGTCCCAGCCAATTGCGTGAATGACCATCTACATCGGCAACCTCTCGTTCCGTGCGGAACGGGAAGACCTCGTCGACCTGTTCAGCCAGTACGGAGAGGTGCGGCAGTGCAGCCTCCCCCTCGACCGGGACACCGGCCGCAAACGCGGATTTGCCTTCGTCGAGCTGATCGACGATGCCGCCGAGCAGAAAGCCATCGACGACCTGCAGAACGTTGAATGGATGGGCCGGATGATCCGCGTCAACAAAGCCACACCCCGTGAGGGTGGCGGCGGTGAGGGTGGCGGCGGCGGTTATCGCGGTGGCGGCGGCGGCGGCGGCGGCGGTCCCCGCGGCGGCGGCGGCGGCGGCGGCCGTGGTGGTGGCTACGGCGGCGGTGGTGGCGGTGGCTACGGCGGCGGCAAGAGTGGCTACGGCGCGAGCGAAGGCAACCGCTGGTGAATGGCCCCGGGGCTTCGGCCGGTGGCGAATCCGGACTGCGTCGTCTGCTTCGCCACCTGCGTCCCCACCGGCGCACCCTGGTTCTGGCCAGCGCCGCTTCGGTCCTCAACAAGATCTTTGACCTGGCCCCACCAGTTCTGATCGGCCTGGCGGTCGATGTGGTCAGCCGTCAGAACACCTCCTGGCTGTCGGCCTTCGGTTTCGCGACGGTGCCCAGCCAGCTCGGCGTGCTCGCCGTGCTCTCGTTTGTGCTCTGGAGCGCCGAATCGCTGTTTGAGTACCTGCAGCGGCTGCTCTGGCGCAACCTGGGCCAGCGGGTTCAGCACGAGCTGCGCATCGAAGCCTGGGATCATCTGCTGCAGCTCGATCTCGCCTGGTTCGAGGGGGCCAGCAGCGGCCGTCTGCTGGCCATCCTCAACGACGACATCAACCAGCTCGAGCGCTTTCTCGACAGCGGCGCCAACGAGATCCTGCAGCTGAGCACCACCGTGCTGGCGGTGGGGGGTGCCATGCTCTGGCTCTCGCCAGGGGTGGCGGGGGTCGCTTTCCTGCCGATCCCCGTGATTCTCTGGGGTTCGCTGCGCTTCCAGAAGCGGCTCGCCCCCCGCTACGCCGAGGTGCGCGAACGGGCCGGCGCGATCGCCAGCCAGCTCGCCCACGACCTCGGCGGCATCCTCACCATCAAGTGCTACGCGGCGGAGGCTTTCTCCAGCCAGGCGCTGCTCCGCCGCAGTGAGGCCTACCGCGCCAGCAACGGCCGGGCGATCCGCCTCTCCTCGGCCTTCGTGCCGCTGATCCGCTTCGCGATCCTCTTCGCCTTCCTGGCGATCCTGGTGATCGGCGGCCTGCAGGCCTGGCGCGGCCAGCTGGCGATCGGCACCTACAGCTTCCTGGTGTTCGTCACCCAGCGGCTGCTCTGGCCCCTCACCGGCCTGGGCCGCACCCTCGATGACTGGCAGCGGGCGATGGCCTCCAGCCGGCGGGTGCTCGACCTGCTGGAGGTGCCGGTGACGGTGCCGGCCGGAGACCGGCCCCTGGCGCCGCAGGCCGTGCGCGGCGAGATCCGCTTCGAAGCTGTGGGTTTCGCCTACGCCGGGCGACCTCCCCTGTTGGTGGACTTCAACCTGAGCGTGGCGGCCGGCCAGAGCCTGGGCATCGTCGGCGCCACCGGCTCGGGCAAGAGCACCCTGGTGAAGCTGCTGCTGCGTCTGCATGAGCGGCAGACCGGTCGCATCTGCCTCGATGGCCTGGCGATCGAGACCCTGCGATTGGGCGATCTGCGCCGGGCGATCGGCCTGGTGAGCCAGGAGGCGTTTCTCTTCGATGGCAGCGTGGCCGAGAACATCGCCTACGGAAGCTTCGGCGCTGGGCGGCAGGCCATCGAACGGGCCGCCGCCCTGGCGGAGGCCGCCGCCTTCATCGAGGAGCTGCCCCAGGGATACGACACCATCGTGGGCGAGCGGGGCCAGCGGCTGTCCGGCGGCCAGCGCCAGCGCATCAGCCTGGCCAGGGCCATCCTGCGGGATCCGCCGGTGCTGATCCTCGATGAGGCCACCGCCTCGGTGGACAACGAAACCGAGGCGGCGATCCAGCGCTCCCTCGATCGCTTCACCGCCGGGCGCACCACCCTGCTGATCGCCCACCGGCTGAGCACCGTGCGCCACGTCGATCGGATCGTGGTGCTCGATCGCGGCCGCATCATCGAGAGCGGACGCCACGAACAGCTGCTCCAGGCGGGCGGGGCCTACGCCGCCCTCTGGCGCGTGCAGGCCGGACTGCGGCCGGATGAGGCGCTGCGGATTTAAAGGATGCCGTAGCGTTTGCGTCATGAACCGAAATCTGGCCCGGCCGGTCGGCCGCCACCATGGCCAATCCGCCCGCAGGGCACCGGTGCTGATGGCCATGGTCCTGGGTCTGGGGGGCGGCCTGCTCCTCTCCGGCCCCCTGGCCGACCTGCTCAGCCGCCCCCCCGGTGGCGTGCTGCCGGCGATCGCCAATCCCTTCACCGCCTGGGCCGACCTCGGCAGCCAGGACCTGCTGCTCCTCGGCACCGACGTGGGGGGTGGCAACACCGATGTGATCGCCGTGCTGCGGGTGGAGGGGGGCATCACCCGGGTCACCCAGATCCCGCGCGACACCTACATCGAATCGCAGCGCTTCGGCCCCCTCAAGATCAATGCGCTCTACGCCCTCGGTGGCACGGAGGCGATCAAGCAGGAGGTGGGCGATGGGCTCGGCCGCCCCGTTTCCCACCATGTGGTGATCAACCTGGCGGCGATCCGGCGTCTGGCCGACATGCTCGGCGGCATCGAGGTGAAGGTGCCCAAGCGGATGCACTACACCGACCGCAGCCAGGGTCTCTACATCGATCTCCAGCCGGGAGTGCAGACCCTGCGGGGTCGCGACCTGGAGGGTTACCTGCGCTTCCGCCACGACGAAACCGGTGACATCGGCCGGATGGAACGCCAGCAGCTGGCCCTGCAGGCCCTGTTCCGCAAGATCACCCGGCCGGACAACATCGTGCGCCTGCCCGCCCTGCTCCTGGCCGCCGGCAAGGATGTGCGCACCGACCTGGGGCCGATGGAGCTGGGCGGTCTGATCACCCGCATGGGGGGAACACAGCTGCAGGCGGCCCACCTGGATGGGCGCCCCTTCGACCTCGATGGCATCAGCTACTGGGAAGCCGACTGGAAGGGCGCCGGCACCAGCGCCCTTCCCCGGGATGAGGAGAAGAACGCCACCGGCCGCGGCCTTCAGCGCTTCCTCTTCTGATCCGCCTCGTTCCGGCCGCCGGGCCGCGGGTCCCCACCATCGCCGGCGGAGAGGGTGATCAGGGCCAGCACCAGGGCCACCAGGGCCAGCACCGGACTGGAGGCGGCCACCGTCACCCCCAGGGCCGCCGTGAACCAGATCGAAGCGGCGCTGCTCAGACCCCGCACCTCCGGCTGAGCCGCGGGGTCGTACTGGCGGGGCACCAGGATCTCGCCGGCCCCGAGGAAGCCGATGCCCGTGGCCACCCCCTGGATCGCCCGGCTGCGGGCATTCAGGTCGGGGCCGGCCGCGAGCACCATCAGGCAGGCGCTCAGCCCCACCAACACATGCACACGCAGGCGATTGGGGTGGGGCACCGTGCCGTGGTGAGCGCGGTTGAGGCCCACCGCCAGCCCGCAGAGCACCGCCAGGCCCATGCGCAGCAGGGCGCCCAGATCGAGCGCCATCTGCAGACGCAGGGCGTCACCCCCGAGGACGGCCAGGGCCGGGGCCAGGAGCGGAACGCTCATTCCGCCGGCTCCACCCCATCGCGGTAGGTCGCCGGCACCACCACCAGAAACAGCCACCACCACACCAGCACGCCGACCGCCAGGGGCAGGGTGAGCCACCAGCGACCCGGCCACCAGAGGCTGCCGCCCACCAGCGCAACGCCGGTCAGCAGGATCGACCAGGGTTGGCACCACCAGGGCTTATGACTCCAGAGGCTGGATGGGCCGGCCATGGCACGGGGGCAGCACGCTGCCTCCGCTCTAGGCCATCGCCGTGCCGCTCGCCATAGGCTCCAGCATGACGGCGCGCCGCCCCCCTCCGGAGCATGGATCCGCAGCTGCTGCGCAACAGCCTCAAATTGTTCGTCGCGGCGCTGCTCACCGCCTCGATCGCGGTCTGGAGCGAACGGGTGGCCTTTCTCTGGTACCCGCTGCTGGCGGTGGTGATCGTGGTTGACGACAACGACGATCTGACCGTGCGGGCGGCATCGGCCCGGATTCTCGGCACCATCTGCGGCGGATTGGTCACCTTTCTGGTGCATTCGATCCTGAGCGGCTGGATGGGGGTGCTGGTGTCCCTGGTGTTGATCGTTCCGGTGCTGCGCCTGTTCGGCTGGGAGGGGGGTCTGGCCACCGCCGGCACCCTGAGCGTGATGTTCCTGATGACCCCCACCTACGTCGCCCTCGACTGGCGGTATGTGTTCGCGCGCAGTCTCGATACCGCCCTGGGCTGCGCCGTCGCCCTGGCGGTGGGGCTGCTGTTCTGGCCGCGCAGCACCTACGTGGAGCTGCTGGGGGCCGATCGCCGCCTGCGGCGAGAGATCGCCGCCCAGCTGGAGGGCCTGCGCCAGGGCCTGGAGCGGGGCCAGCCCCGGCCGCAGCCGCTCGATGCGGCACCGCTGAGCGACGCGGTGGCGCGCATGGAACAGCTGGTGCAGCGCGAGCGGGGCGGGCCACGCCAGCAGCGGCTGCGCGCCAGCGGCTGGGAGCGGCGCCTGCGCCACTGGCAGCTGGTGCTCTTCCACTGGCTCGCCTGGGAGCGCCTGCTGGCGACCCTCCCCCCCCTGAGCGGCCGCGAAGCGCCGCTGCTGGAGCGCAGCGTGGAGGAGCTGCTCGGCCAGCTGGCGGGTCAGAACCTGCCCACCCCAGCACGGGACGCTGGCGCCTGGCGGCAGCTGGCCCTGGCCCGGGGCCTGCCGGTGCTCTCCCTGCTCGCCCTGGCGGAGGAACTCCGCCCCCTGCACACCAACCTGGGCTCCCTGGGCCGGCGGGAGCCGTGCTGATCCGCCGCGCCGAGCTGCGCCTGGCCGTCACCGCCGGGCTGGGCAACGCCCTGGCCAGCCTCTCCGGCCTGCCCTTCGGCTACTACGTGCCCCTGGCGGTGCTGGCGGTCGGGGCGGGCAGCTACGGCGGTTCCCTGGCGATCGGCCGGCAGCGGATCCTGGGCAGCGTGCTCGGCGCCGCCCTGCTGGAGGTGGGCTTCGCGGGCCTGGCCGGCCTGCCGATGCCCCTCGGCCTGGCGATCACGCTGGCCGGTCTGCGCCTGCTGGGCGGACTCCTGGGCCTGGAGACGGGCTACAAGGTGGGTGGCTTCATCGTCGTGATGGGCTGGCTGGTGCACGAACGGCAGCTGGCCAGCTGGATCGGGCTGCGCCTCGGCTGGACCTGCTTCGGCGTGGTGCTGGCCCTGCTCAGCCTGCGGCTGTTCTGGCCCAGTCGGGGCCTGGACCAGGTGTTCCGCGAGTACGACGCCCTGCTGGAGGATCTGCAGGGGCTCTTCGGCGCCCTGGCCGAGCGGGGCGAGCCCCCGGCTGCCAGCCGCTATCAGGCCCTGCGCGGGCGGCTGCGGGCCCTGCGCCGTCTGCGGCCCGCGCTGGCGGAGGAGCTGGGGGCCAACCCCCGCCGCCATCCCGCCTACCGGCTGGTCGAGGCGTTCGAGCAGGCCAGCTCGCGGCTGGTCCGTGCCGCCGGTGAGATGCTGCGCCACGCCACGCCCCTGGGCGCTGACGACCTGACGGCCGATCTGCAGCGGGCCGAGGCCGAGCTGCTGCTCAGCCTGGCGGCGCGTCTGGGCCAGTGGCGGTTGCTCCTGGCGACGCGGCAAGGGGTGTTGCCCCCTCCCCCCAGCGAGCCCTTCCCCCTGCCCCCCAGCTGGCGCCAGCTGGAGCGAACCCTGCAGGATCCGAGCGGCGATGCCGCTTCCCTGGAGCGCCTGGAACGCCTCGCCGCCCGGCTGATGGTCTGCCGGCTCGCCCAGGGGGCGATGGTGGAGGCGGAGCGGCAATGGGCCGCCCTTCAGCCCTCCGGTCGGGCAGCCCACCAGCGCTCGATCCGGTAGCCGAGGATCACCAGCAGCACCACCAGCCAGAACCAGAGCTCCGGCGGGTTGGCGTTGCACAGGATCAGCAGCAGCGCCAGCTCCGCCGCCAGCCAGGGAAGCTCGCGGCGAAGCAGGGAGGGAGCGGGAGGGGGCATGGGGGTCAGGGGAAGCTGCGGGGCTGGCGCAGGGAGGGCACGTTCCAGAGGCGATCGAGCCGCGGGGTGCGATAGCCACCGGTGAGGGAGCGCAGGCCGGGCAGCAGATAGCTCATGGGGGAGCGCCACTCCACGTAGGCGTGGCTGGTCACCGTGAGGCCGGAGCGCACGGGGAACACGCCGCTGCCGCCGGAGAGGGTCCAGCGGAAGCCATCCAGGCTGGCCGGATCGCGCTCCAGTTCAATCTCGGCCCGCATCACCGGGCCGTTGCGGGTGAGGTCCCGGGCCAGCTGGGGGTTGCCCGTGGTGGTGGAGACATCCTCCTGGGTGGCGGGCAGGGTGAGCACCTCCCGCACCCGGCCGACGATGCCGCCGAAGCGGCCGCGCTGGTTCCACATCGGCACCACCTCCACCGGCAGGCCGATCGGCAGGCGGCGGGCGTCCGCGGGGGCGAAGTAGGCCACCGCCCGCAGGCTCGCAGCACCCAGCCCCGGGCGGTCCTGGTGGCCGATCGTGCCCAGCCGCTGGCCCAGCCCCACCGTCTGACCCTCAATCACCTGCAGATCGAGCACATGGCCGTCCCGTTCCGCCAGCACCTGGCCGTCGTAGGCGATCCGCGCCTCGCTGACGCGGATCTGGCGGCGCAGGTCATCGATGCGGAAGCGACGCTGCTGGGCTTCCGTCTCGATCTGCAGCTTCACCTGCTGGTGGTCGGTGCGCACCCGCCGCTCCTCGATCCGCACCTGGTCGAGATTCACGCTGGTGTTGGCCAGTCCCTGCTCCGCCGCCACCACCTCGGCCGAGAGGGGAGCCACCACCTCGCGGCGGCTGAGCCATTCCAGGTTGCGCAGCTTGCCGGCGTAGGTGGCCTGGAGGTCGCGGTAGCGGCGCCCATCCGCCGCCAGCTTGGCCAGGGCGGTCTCGACCGCCAGCCGCTCGCTCTCCAGCCGCTGGCGATCGCGGGCCGTGAGGTCGCGGTCGATGCGCTCCAGCTGGGCGAGATTGCCCCGCTGCTGCTGCAGCTGCCGCTCCTGCACCGGCAGATCGAGGCGCATCAGCACCTGACCGCGCCGCACCGCTTCCCCCACCCGCACGTTCAGGGCGCGCACCTGGCCGGCGGCGCGGGCGTTGAGCACCCCGGCGTTGTCGGGATGGAGCAGCACCCCCTCGCCGCTCACCTCCGTGGGCACCGGCCAGAGGAGGGCCCAGAGGCCGAGGGCCGCCGCCACCGCCGCCAGGCACACCCCCACCTGGCCGTGATCGCCCAGGCCCTGCCAGCGTGCGCGGATCGGGGAGCCGGTCATGGATGCCAGCTTGCAGGAGGTCCGGCGGATTGGCCAGATCAGCCATACTTTCCCGACTTTCCCTCGCCGTGGTTGCCCGTGCGCCGTCGAGCCCGGAGCTGCTGGGGGATCGCCGGCTGGCTGGGAGCCACGGCGCTGGCCCCCCAGCTCGGCCTCCCCTGCGCACCAGCGCTGGCGGGTCCAGCCTCCAGCCCGGGCATCGGACGGCTGGAGCGCAGCTGGCGGCAGCTCGACCGTGAGCTGCGGGCCCTGGACGCCCTGATCCCCCCCGATCCCCAGCCACCGGCGCCGACCTCCCTGGGCACGCCCCCCATGCCCCAGGGTCTGCTCGCCCCGAACGCCGCCCCGGCCGGCCCGATCGCCCCCGCGGAGCGCATCCCCCCCGCTCCCCTGAGCCTGCCCGAGCCGCTGGCGCTGCGACAGGGGCGGATCGTCAGCCTGGGGCTGGAGCAGGCGGTGGCGATCGCCTTCGCCAACAACCCCGCCCTCCAGGCCCAGCGGCTGGAGGTGGCGGCCGGCCTGGCGGATCTGCAGGCCGCCCTGGGCACCTACTGGCCCCGGATCCGCGCCTTCGCCGATGCCGCCAGCGGCCGCAGCGGCCAGGCCAGCAACGCGCCGGTGGGCAACACCAACCTGGGCCTGGGACCCAACTTCGCCCCCGGCGGCCCCTTCGCCGTCCCCGCTGGCGGCGCGGTCTCCTTCGGCACCTATGGCAGCGGCGGCGCCGCCGGTGTGCAGCTCGACTACGCCCTGCTCGACTTCGCCCGCACGCCGGCGGTGCGGGCGGCCCGCGCGCGGCTGAACGCCAGCCGCGGCGCCTATGCCAACCAGCTGCGCCTGCTGCAGCTGCAGGTGAGCGAGGCCTACTACCAACTGCAGCAGGCCGATCAGACGGTGCGCATCCAGGACGCCGCGGTGCGCAACGACCTGGTGATCCTCCAGGAGGCCCTGGCGCTCAAGCAGGCCGGCCTGGTGCCGCGACTGGATGTGCTGCGCCGCCGCGCCATCGAGGCCGCCGATCAGGAAGCCCTGATCCAGGCCCTCGCCGATCGGGCGATCGCACGGCGGGAGCTGGCGGTGCTGCTCAACCTGTCGCCGGCCATCACGCCGACGGCCAGCGATCCGA
>JBIKTO010000335.1:0-3653 GCA_044348065.1 Cyanobium sp. | reverse complement strand
CCAGCCCGTCGTGGAGCGAAGCGGCGATCTGGCGGCCCAGCGTTCGGCCGTCGGGTCTGGCCGGCAGGTGGATCGACGCCGCCCGCACCACAGCCTGCCCGCCGCTGGCCGCGAGCCGGGCCGCCAGGGCACCATCCTCGCCGAGTCGTTGGCTCAGCGCCTCGATCAGCGCGGCCTGCAGGTGCTCCGCCTGAGCCCCGGCCAGTGGCACCCCCTCGAGCACCAGCTCCTCGATGTGGAGCTCGATTCTCATGCCACCGCCTCCGGCGTGTGCGCCACCGACCCGCGGAAATCCGCCTCGTGGACGGGCCGATCCAGCTTGCGCAGCTCCTGCCGCACCGCCTCCAGCAGGAGGGCCATGGTCACCGGCGTGCCGTCATGGGCGGCCGCGAAGGCCGCGTTGAGGGCGATGCTGTGGATGTTGCCGCCGGAGAGATGGAGCCGGGCCAGGCGTTCGTGATCGATCGCTTCGCAGGGCACCGTTTCAGGCAGGGCCCGGCGCCAGATCTCGCGCCGCTCCGCCGGACCCGGGAAGGGGAAATCGAGGATGAAGCGCAGCCGGCGCAGGAAAGCGCTGTCGAGGGCGCTTTTCATGTTGGTCGCCAGGATCGCCAGGCCGCCGTAACCCTCCATGCGCTGCAGCAGGTAATTGATTTCGATGTTGGCGTAGCGGTCGTGGGAATCGTGCACCTCGCTGCGTTTGCCGAAGAGGGCATCCGCTTCGTCGAAGAAGAGAATGGCACCGCCCGCCTCGGCGGCATCGAAGAGCTGGCGCAGGTTCTTTTCGGTCTCGCCGATGTATTTGCTGATCATGGCGGAGAGATCGATGCGGAACAGATCGAGATCGAGGGCGTTGGCGATCACCTCGGCCGCCATCGTTTTGCCGGTGCCGCTCTCCCCCGCGAACAGGGCGCTGATGCCCATGCCGCGGTTCAGACGTTGCCGCAATCCCCATTCGTCATAGACGCGGGCCCGGGCCCCCACCTGTTCGCAGATGCGGCGCAACTGCTCGCTCTCCGCGGCAGGCAGCACGATGTCGGCGAAGCTGGCCTTGGCGTCGATCGGTTGCGCCAGCGACGCGATCGCCGGCCGTGTGCGGCGGCGGCATTCGCTCCAGAGGCCGGCGAGCCGGCTCGCGCCGTCCGCCCCCTGCTCCTGCGCTCGCCCGGCCAGGGCGACGATCTCCCCCAGGGGAAGGCTGAACTGGGCCGCCAGGGCGGCGGCGGTGGACGCGTCGTCGAGCAGGCGTGTCCACGCCTCGCGCTGTTCCGCCGGCGTGGGTCGTTCGATCGCCACGGGCCAGCCGCGCTCCAGCGGCACGCTCCGGCCTGCCGCTTCATCCACCATGACGAGGCCGCCCAGGCGCGCGACGAAGCGGGCGACCGCCGCGGTGGCCCCCTCGGAGGCCCCCTCCAGATCGATCAGCAGGGCGAGAGGCAGCAGCACGCACTCGCGCTGCCAGAGCCGCGCCAAGGACTCAAGCTCCGCCCCCTGGGCCGCCAGCAGCTCCGCCGCCAGCCGGTAGGCCCGCACGCCCACGCGGCTGGCGATCGCGCCCGCCAGATCCCGCTTGCTGAAGCGATCGCTGCCGATCAGGCGCAGCACCGGCAGCGGCCGACCCGCAGCCCGCGCCGCCTCCAGCTCGGCCGCGATGCCCTCGGCCTGCGCCCGCTGGGACGCCGCCAGCACCGGCTCCCCCAGGGGCGCGAGCGGCTCCAGCAGGGCCGCCAGCCGTTCGTCGAGATCGTTGAGGCCCTTGATGGCATGAACGATGCGTTCGTCGGCGCGCAGAGCCGTGGCGGTGAGGGGCTGGCCGCCGTTGGGCAGGAGCTCCACCAGCCGCCAGTAACGCAGTGGTGCCGCCGGGGAGAGCACGTCCCAGGAGGGTGCGTCGCCGATCGCCAGGGCCAGGGCGAAGCTGGGAAAGGGACGCTGGGGGTCCCCCTGCGCCGCGGCGCAACGGGCGCGGATGGTGGTGTCGAGCTCCTGGGCCACACAGAGCATCAAGGTGTTGAGATCGAAGCTCGAGAGCCCAAGCCGCTGGGCCAGCGTGATGGCGGTTGGGGGTGTCTCCGCGGCGGCGGCGTTTCGCATCGTGGCCAATGCAGCCTCGAGCGCGGCCTTCGCCCCGGGCGGCTCCGGCTCGCCGGCGGTGCGCCGAGCCTGGCGGTCGAGGCGCAGGCGCACCGCCTCGACCGCGGCGGCGAGCCAGCGCTCGTTGATCTCCTGCCAGTCAGAGAGGCCCTTCATGTGATCGTGAGCCGCTGGGCGGGATCGAAGCCGAAGCGGCCGGCCCCCGCGTCGAACGCGAAGGGCATGCTGTCCACGCTCGTGGCGGCCCCGCCGCCGCTGGCGCCGTCCACCACCCGCAGCCGCACCAGCGCGTCGCTGAGCGCCGGCGCGTCGGCGATGGCGAAGAGCAGTGAGGCGCTGTCCGCCGCCAGGGGTTCCAGGGCCGCTTCGAGGCCTTCCAGCAGCAGCCGGGGTTGCTGGCCGGCCCGCAGCGGCGGCTCGCAACCGATGCTGAGGGACACAGCGCCCACCCCGTCCCGGGCCGCGGGTGAGGGGGCGATCGAGGTGAGGCGCGGTGCCAGGGCCAGCGGCACCGCGCCTGAAATGCGGGTTTCCCCGCCGCGGGTGACCGCCAGCGTGACCGCGTAGACCCCCGCGCACCAGCCGACCGCGCCAGCCAGTGCCAGGCTGAGGTCGAGGTGCAGCTCGTCGCCCTCGATGGCGCCGGGGGGAATCGCCACCTCAAAGGTTCCCTGGCGCGGGTGGGCGAAGCGCAGCGCCACAGCCTCGCCGCCGAGGTGACTGGCGCGGATCGCGAGCCGCAGCCCCAGGCGGGCGTTCGGGAAGGAGGGTGGTCGCGGCGTCCGGGCGAAGGCCTCCGGGGTGCCGATCCAGGTGCCGGCGATGGCGGGCGTCGCGCCGAGGCTGGCCGTCACGCCCCGATCGTCGGGGCCGCGGCGCAGCACCGGTGCGGCGATCGGCGCTGGCTCCTCGGTCTCGATCAGCACCACCGCCGCCTGATACGCCACGGAGAGGGCATGCGGCGTCTGGGTCATCACCGACCACAACCGCGATAGCTCATCGAGGGTCATGCCGATCGGCGTGAACTTGACGCGCTCCACCGCCGCGGCGAGGTCTGAGCGGGAGAGGGCGGGCCGGCTGGCGATCGCGTCGGTGATCGCCTGAGCGTTGAGCAGCGGTCGCGCGTGCAGATCCCGCACCGTGGCGCCGAGCATCCGGTCGGGCTCGAGGGTGTCGGCGTCGCCGAAGAAGCTCACCAGATAGAAGAGGTCGAGGGCCGCCCGGGGCCGCTGCGTGAGCCGTCCGGCGGCATCCCGGGTGGGGGTGTCCGCGTTGCGCAGGGCCCCGTTGGGTGCCACCTGATAGAGGTAGACGTGCACTTTGCGCTCGCTCTGGCTGGCGGGCGCTGTCGGCCGCCCGAACTTCAGCCCGACCGCTCCCACCCCCGAACCCTGGGCCGCGGCGTGCACCAGCTGGCCCAGGGCGGCGGTGACGGTGGCGATGGCGAGGTGGTTGCTCATCGCCCCGACCCCTTGCGGTCCCTGAGGTACGCGTCGAGGGAGAGGGGGCGTGGTGCGGCCGGGGCGGGCCGGGCCGCGGGCGGCGCGGCCGATGGGGCC
>JBIKTO010000334.1:0-3657 GCA_044348065.1 Cyanobium sp. | reverse complement strand
AGGATGCCGGGGCCTTCCACCTCCTCAGGCTGATTGGAGTGGAGAACCGGCACGTTGTTGAAGCTGCCGTTCAGAGCCCGGGCCCTCTGGCCCGCCATCAGGGCCACGTAGGCCGCAGCGGGGCGAGCCTCCAGCAGGGGCAGCGTGACGAGCGCCAGGGCTGCGATGCCGAGGGAACCGGGGGAACGCGGCACGTTCAAACCGTGAACAGCAGACGGGGGACAGCGGACGGAGAAAGGGCCTGGGCAGGCCGCCCCGGGGATGATGGCGTGCCAACGGCTGCGATGGGGGCGACTCCCGGAGGCGCCGCCCCAGTGGCTAGAACCTGATCGCACAAGAGCATCCTCCCATGTTTCCCCCCTTCGGCTGCTGTGTCGCCCCTGAGGAGGGCGGCCTGGGACGTCGTCGTTACCAGGAGCGCAAGCTGCGCATGCTCAGTGGCTGGCGCGACAGCCTTGAGCGCCAGCTGGCCGCCGTCACGGCCGCCATCAGCACCCTGGAGCGGCAGATGGAGCGGGATGGGAGCGCCCCGTCCCCCTGACCCCGGCGTCCTCCAAGTGCCTCCGCAGGCTGTCCAGGCCCTGCTGGAGCAAGCGCTTCACGGTTGCCGGGCTGATCCCCAGCTCCTGGGCCAGGTGGCGGTAGCTCGCCCCCGCCAGCACCACCTGGGCCACCACCTGCCGCTCCCGGGGGGCCAGTCGCTGAAGCGATCCCCGTACGGCCTGGGCGGTCTGCTCCGGGGGGTCCAGATGCATCGCCTCTTCCGGATCCTGGGCCGCCAGGCCCTCCAGCAGCGGCCCTTCCAGGGGGAGGGCCCGGCACAGCTGGCGTTGGCGCAGAAGCACCTCCCGCTCTTCCGCCGGTAGGGACATCCTCGGGGCCCCCGGGCGAAGCTGAGCCTGCCCCTGCTCTTTCAGCAGGCGCTCCAGGCGCTCCGCCTGACGGCGGGGCAGCCGCACCCGGGGGGCCACATCCCGGAGGTGGTGCAGGATCGCGCCGCGGATGTGGGGCCTGGCGAAGGCGGGAAACGGAGTTTTCTGCTGGGGCCGGTACAGCTCGGCGGCACGGATCAGGCCGATCAGACCCACCTGCTGCAGATCCTCCAGCGGCTCTGGGCTGCGCTGGGCGTAGTGCAGGGCCAGGGGTCGTACCAGATCCCGATGGCCATCCACCAGACGGTTGCGCTGGCGCAGGGCCCGGGCCGTGGCCGGTTTGGTGAGGGTGCGGGTCATGACGAAATAACGAGCAATGGAAAAGGAGATCGAGAGCTGGCGATCCGCGCCGGAGCCGGCGGAATGGGTCGCCTTCTTCAACAAGCACCAGGTCCCGCGTTCAGCGCAACCGTGAAAACACGGAAGTTTCCGGTCGTTCAGGGGCGCGGCGCCGCCACCGACTCCAGCAGGCTCCAGGCCCCCCGGCGGCTCAGCCAGTCGAGATCGGAGCCATCGGTGCAGAGCAGATAGCCCGCGAATCCCAGGGCGTTGACGCTGAAACCGGCGCAGTGCTCCCGCACCCGGCGCACGGTCAGGAACCAGCGGTCGTCGAACAGAAGGTTGTAGGCATGACGGGGGGCTGGGTCCGCACCCTTCCGCCCCAGCCCAAGTTCCTCACAATGGCGGCCGTAGAGCTCCGGCAGGTCGGCGCCGCCCTGGGGATCGCTGCGGCGGCTCAGGCGATAGGCCCAGGCCCAGTGAGCTTCCGCGCCCGCCAGCTGGGCTTCGAGACGCTCCGCGAGCGGACAGCTGGCCTCGTCGGCCTGGCGGGGCAGCAACTGCAGGTGGCGGTGCGGTTGGCTCGCCCCGGCCGTGGCGCCGCTGTTGAAAAACCAAAGCCCGCCGGTGTCGTTGGCCACCGTCGCCACCGCCAGCCAGTCGGAGGTGTCGATCCAGCCGCTCTGGGGCTTCCAGTCCTGGCTGATCACCAGCAGATGGGCGGTCTGCACGGGGTACTTGTTGAGCAGCAGAACGTGGCCGCTGCCGAGGATCTCCACCTGCAGGGGAGCATCCCAGGGCAGAAAGGGATTGGGCTTGGGACCTTCCGGTCGCAGATGCCGTGGCGGCCGGGAGGTGAGCCGGCGCAGCACGAAGGGGGCAATCCCGGGCAGGGGCAGAACTTCGGTGGCGAGCGGCACCAGCGCGCCGCAGGCGCGGGCGCCGTCGGAAACGGCCAGAGCGGCCCGCCAGAAGCGTTCAGCCCGCACCGGCCTGCAACCGGGCCAGAGAGGCACCACGGTAATAGCGCCCGAGAATCTCGTTATAGCGGAGACCCCGCTGGGCCAGCTCCTGCGCTCCGGTCTGGCTCATGCTCGCCCCCAGGTGGCCGTGGGCTTCATCCACGATCTGCTGGGTGGCGGCATACAGGCTCTCAACGATGCCACCCTGATAGCTGAGAATCACCCCGGCGGTGCTGGCGGTGGCCTCCCGGGTGCGTGCGTTGACGCCACTGAGGCCGGTGTAGTTCTGCCAGCGGGTGGTGTCGCCCAGATGCCAGTGGTCGTCGGCGGGGCGGGCCATGTGGGCCATGGCATAGGAGCGGGCCGCCACCGCCTGGGCCCGCAGGGCTTCCATGTTCCACTGGCTGGGCATCTCACCGCCCACCACGGAGCTGATATACCGCTCGAGGGGGAGATGATTGATCACCCGCAGGCTGCCACCCCCCTCCATCAGACGGAAGCGGCCCTCATAGGGGCGGCCGTCCGCCTCCAGGTGAGAGTCGGCATCGGTTTCCAGCCAGGCCTCCGCTCCAGCGTTGAAGGCCCCCTCCAGCGCCACAGGCTCGCCGGCGCGACCTTGCCGCAGCAGGCGCCCGTCGCGGTCGAGCAGGCGCCAGGGGCCGCTGGCGCTGAGCCGGGGCCAGGAGGAGAGCTTGAGCAGGGCGACGCGGATCTCCAGGCGCAGCTCGGGGCCGGCATCGGGAATGGCCAGGGCCCCGCCCCGGCTGGCGCTGGCGGCCCGTTGAGCCCGTACACCCTCGGCGGGCTGAGGTGAAGCGCTGGGCTCCGGCGCCGCCGCCTTCCGGGCGGCTGGCGCCGGCTGGTTGATCAACGCCTCCAGCAGCTGAGGATCGGCGGGCTGGGCCGCGGGACGCCAGAGGGCCTGGGCGGCGAAGCCCGCCCCCACGGCCAGCACGGCCACGGGGGTGGTGAGCACCACCGGATGGTGCCGGGCGGCGGCGATCAGCCGGCGGACGCCAGGTGCTGCCAGCTGGAGGCGTCGCTGGAGTCTGCGGCGCAGATCCGTGGCCTGGCGAACAAGGTTCCGTCCCACAACAGGTGCCCCGATCCGGACAGGCGGATTGTGGCCGATGAAGCGGCCTCACACACCATCCCCCCAGGACGGTCGGAGCATTGCCAGCCCACCACACGGGAGCGCCCGAGGCGCTCCATCCACCAGGGAGCGACCAGGGCGTGGGCGGAACCGGTCACCGGATCCTCCGGGATGCCCAGCCCCGGGGCGAAGAAGCGCAGCTGATAATCGGCCGCCACACCGCCCACTCGCGCGCTGTGTCCAGCGCCGCTCCCGGCCGTGCAGGCCTGCATCAGCACCAGCCCACCTCGCAGGTCCTCCGGCAGCTCCGTCGCCAGGGCCTCCAGCCGCTCCAGGGGCGCCTCGGCGGGGAGCAGGGCGACGGCATAGCCGAGCCGAGAGCGCCAGAAGC
>JBIKTO010000333.1:0-3669 GCA_044348065.1 Cyanobium sp. | reverse complement strand
CTGGTGCTGCGGGATGATCGACCCAAGCGATCCGCCGCCCTTGACCCCCCGTTCCTCCCCCCCGCACGCCAGCGACGCCGTGCTGGTGCTGGCCGACGGCCTGGTTGTGCGCGGCCGCGCCTGCGGCGCCCGTGGCGTCGCCCTGGGCGAGGTGGTGTTCAACACCGGCATGACCGGCTACCAGGAGGTGCTCACCGACCCCAGCTACAGCGGTCAGCTGATCACCTTCACCTATCCCGAGCTGGGCAACACCGGGGTCAACGGCCAGGACCAGGAAGCCCATCACCCCCACGCCCGAGGCCTGATCGCCCGCCGCCTCTCGCCGGTGGCCAGCAACTGGCGTTGCGAGGAGGAGCTGGAGCCCTGGCTGCAGCGCCATGGTGTCGTCGGCATCGAAGGGGTCGACACCCGCGCCCTGGTGCGCCATCTGCGCCAGGGAGGTGCGATCAACGGCGCCATCGCCAGCGACGGCACCACCCCGGCCGCGCTGCTGGAGCAGGTGCGTTCGGCCCCCAGCATGGCCGGCCTCAACCTGGCGGAAACCGTCAGCACCGCCGAGCCCTACCGCTGGTCCTCCCTCTGTTCCGCCGGGTTCGACATTCGTCTGCAGCCACAGCCCGCCACCCCCTACCGGGTGGTGGCGATCGACTTCGGCATCAAGCGGGCGATCCTCGAGCGCCTGGTGGCCCACGGCTGTGAGGTGACCGTGCTGCCGGCGGACAGCGGTCTCCAGGAGGTGCTGCGCCACGCTCCCGAGGGAGTGTTCCTCTCCAATGGGCCCGGTGATCCGGCGGCGGTGCGCTCCGGCATCGCCCTGGCCGGCGCCCTGATCCAACAGCCCAACCTGCCCCTGTTCGGCATCTGCCTCGGCCACCAGATCCTCGGCCTGGCCCTGGGGGGCAGCACCTTCAAGCTCGGCTACGGCCACCGCGGTCTCAACCACCCCTGCGGCTCCCCCGGCTCGGTGGAGATCACCAGCCAGAACCACGGCTTCGCCCTCGACGCCGATTCGCTCCCGGCCGATCGGGTGCGGATCACCCACCACAACCTCAACGATCGGACCGTGGCGGCGCTGGAGATGCGCGACCAGCCGGTCTTCGGGGTGCAGTACCACCCGGAAGCCAGCCCTGGCCCCCACGACGCCGACCATCACTTCGCCCGCTTCGTGGCCCTGATGGCGGCACGCCGCGTCTGAAGCTTTCATTGCGGTTTCGTCAGTCTGTGTGCCGCTCCCTACACTTCCTTCCGACAACGTCACGCGAGGGCTGGAGCCATCACCGAACTGCAGCGACTGACGGTCTCCCTGCGGGGGGGCTGCGAGCGGCAGGAGCGTTGCCTGCTGCTCCGGTTCATCGGCCAGCTGGATGCCTATTCCGATAAGCAGTTCAGCGCGTACGTGAGCGATTGCCGCGCCAGCAGCACCCTGCCCCTGGTGATCGACCTGAGTCGCATCGACTTCCTCGATTCCTCCGGCCTGGGCGCCCTGGTGCAACTGGCCAAGGAGTGCAACGACGCAGGCATCACCTATGTGGTGGTGGGCAATGCCCGCGTCACCCAGACCGTGAAGCTGGTGCGGCTGGAGCAATTCCTGCATCTCCAGCCCGATCTTGAGCAGGCGCTTGGCAGCCTCGCCGCCGCCTGACTCGGCGGCCGCCTGGCTGGCCGGCCTGGCCGATCTTTCCCCCGCCGTCGAACTCCCGCCCCAGCAGCTCGCCTGGTTGGGGGATGCGGTCTGGGAGCTGCATCAACGCCTGCTCCACTGCCGCCAGCCCGCCCGTCCCCTCGATCTGCACCGGGCCGTGGTCACGCGGGTGAAGGCCGCCGCCCAGGCCGCCGCCCTGCAGCGCCTCGAATCCCGCCTCCGGCCGCAGGAGCTCGACCTGGTGCGGCGCGGCCGCAACCGGGCCGGACGCGGCCCGCGGGGCGGAGATCCGGCCCTCTATGGGCAGGCCACGGGATTTGAGACGATGCTGGGATGGCTGTTTCTGCGCGATCCGCAGCGGCTTGCCGAACTGCTCGATCATCTCGAGCGGCCAGAGTCAGCCAGCAGCCCCTGACGGATCCTCGCCAACCACGCCCATGAGCCCCCCATTCGATCGTCGCTTTGAATCGCGGCCGGAGCGTGGTCGCCCCGGTCCCCGCAGCGGTCCAGGTCCCCGCGGTGCCGGGCCGGCCGCCCGCCGCGATGCCCGGCCCGGCGCCGGCCGCTTCGGTCCACCGCGGCCGCGCCGCGAGCGGGAGGAGGGAGGCGAGCGACCGTGGCAGGGATCCAGCAGCCCCTGGCGTTCCGAGGACCGCCAGGGTGAGCGCCCGGGCGAGCGGTCCCGCGAGCGTCCCCGGGATCGGGATCGGGGCGAACGCCCCGTCCGACCGGTCCGCTTTGAGCGCGGAGAGCGCCCCGAGCGGGGATCCCGTCCCGGCCGGCCGGAGCGATTCGGCCCCACGGATCGTTTCTCCCGCGCGCCGCGTCCCGGTCGGCCGGAGCGTCCCGGTCGGCCGGAGCGACTGGGTCGCCCGGATCGCCCCGGTCGCCCCGAGCGGGCCGACCGCCCCGCTCGCTTTGAGCCGCTGGCGGCTGGCCCGGAGCGCGGCGCCGAGCCCCAGGGGGAGGCGGCCAGCCACGCCCCCGAGACCGCCCGCGACCTGATCTGGGGCCGCCATGCCGCCCTGGCCGCCCTGGAGAGCGGCCGGCCCGTCCATCGCATCTGGTGCACCCCGGAGCTGCGCTTCAGCTCCCGCTTTCTGCAGCTGCTGCGCGAGGCCAAGGCCTCCGGCGTGCTGGTGGAGGAGGTCACCTGGGCCCGTCTGGGCCAGATCAGCGCCGGTGGGGTGCACCAGGGCATCGTGCTGCAGCCCGCAGCCGCCGAGACCCTCGACCTGCCCTCCCTGGTGGAGGGCTGCCGCGAGCTGGGTGAGGCGCCGCTGCTGATCGCCCTCGACGGCCTCACCGATCCCCAGAACCTGGGCTCGATCGTGCGCAGTGCCGAGGCCCTCGGCGCCCATGGCATGGTGCTGCCCCAGCGGCGCAGCGCCGGTCTCACCGGTTCGGTGGCCAAGGTGGCGGCCGGCGCGCTGGAGCACCTGCCGGTGGCGAGGGTCGTCAATCTCAACCGTGCCCTCGATGCTCTCAAGCAGGAGGGCTACCGGGTGGTGGGCCTGGCTGAGGAAGGCAGCGTGACCCTGGAGGAGGCCGATCTCAGCGGCCCGCTGGTGCTCGTCACCGGCTCGGAGGGTGAAGGGCTGTCGATGCTCACCCGCCGCACCTGTGACCAGGTGATCCGCATTCCCCTGCGGGGGGCCACCCCCAGCCTGAATGCCGGCGTGGCCTCGGCGCTCGTCCTCTACGAGGTGGCCCGTCGCGGCTGGATGCGCGGCCTGAGCGGCACGGCCCCCGCCCCGCGCCTCGTGCGCCCGGCCTTGCCGGCGCCGCCGCCGCCCGACGAAGGCTCCAGGGCCACCGCGCCAGGGGTGGAGGAGGTTCTGGCGGCCGGGGATCGTCCCGCGGCTGAGGAGATCCCGGTGGCGGCGGCCAGCACCGCGGTGGACGCGATCCCTCCGGTTGAAGAGATCCCCGCGCTTGAGGAGATCACCGCCGTGACAGAGCAACCGACGCGGGAGGAGAGCAACGGCGCCGGGGAGCCAGCCATCGTGGAGCTCCCGGAACCGCTG
>JBIKTO010000332.1:0-3675 GCA_044348065.1 Cyanobium sp. | reverse complement strand
TCATCGGCCACGCCGCAGAAGCGGCCGGAGCCCCAGGTGTGCAGCCAGGGGAGGCCGAGGAAGTAGAGGCCGGGGCTGGGGGTGACGCCGCGGTCGTGGGCGGGTTGGCCGCTGCCGTCGAACACCGGCACGTCGATCCAGCGGAAGTCGCTGCGGTAGCCGGTGCACCAGATCACGGCCGCCAGGGGCTGGTGTTGCAGGTTCAGGCCGGGATCGGCGCCGGGGGTGGGTTGCCAGCAGGGGGTGTAAGGCGGCTCGCTGGGGGCATTGAGGCCCTGGGCGTGGATCCAGCTGTCGATGCTGTGGCGGATGCGGCAGTACACGGCATCGGCCTGGTCGAGGTTGGCGGCCAGGTCGTCCGCGAACTGAATCTGCTGGGCGCTGATGCTGGCCAGGCGGCCGTGCAGGTGCAGGCCCTCAAGGGCCCGTTGGCGCAGGTCGATTTCGCGGCCGCCGTCGCGGCCGGTGAGGTAATGGTTGGTTTTGGCGCGCACCGTTTTCGGGTCGGCGTGGTCGCTGATCGGCATGGCGTAATACCCCATGCGATCCAGCCAATCCACCACATCCCGGCCCCGGTAGCGGCGCGGCGAGCGGGGCGCTGAGCCCACGCTCAGGTGCACCTCGCGGCCGGCGAGGAACAGATCCTCGGCGATCTGGGCGCCGGACTGGCCGCTGCCCACCACCAGCACCGGACCCGGCGGCAGCGCCTCGGGGTTGCGGTAATCGCGGGCATCGAGCTGGAGCAGCTCCGCCGGCAGGCGCGCCGCATCGGCGGGGCGGCGGGGCTGGTGGTAGCCGCCGGTGGCCACCACCACGTGCTCCGCTTCGAGCTCGCCTTCGCTGGTGTCCAGCCGGTAGCCCGTGCCGCTGGCCCGCAGCCGCTCCACGCCCACCCCCTCGCGCACATCCGCCCCCACCCGGGCTGCAAACGTCTGCAGGTAGGCCACGATCTCGCGCTTCGGCATGAAGCCCTCCGGGTCGTCGCCCCGATACGGGAACTCCGGCAGGCGGCATTGCCAGTTCGGCGTCACCAGGCAGAAGGAATCCCAGCGCTGCTGGTCCCACGCATAGCCGATGCGGTGCTTTTCGAGCACCAGCGGTTTCACACCCCGCTGCTGCAGCGCCTGGGCCACCGACAGGCCGGCCTGGCCGGCGCCGATCACCACAACGGGTCGCCGCATGGAAAAAATTCAGAGATATTTGTACGTTCCCATGGCTGGTTCGGGGATTTCGTAGCGACGCACACGGAACGCCGGCTTCTGGTCGCCACGCTTCAAGTTCCCGACTTTTGGTGGCATCGGCGACATTGTTGCCGCCGGCCTGGGGGCAAGGTTTGGCCGCAACTCCTCCCTGCGCCGGAATGCCAGCCGTCAGCAAGCCCGCCAACCAACCGGGTGATTTTCTTGTCGATTACGAAGAGAAGGTGTTCCCCGATGTCAAGGCAGAACCCGGCGAGAAGGCCCTGATCACCTTCCACACCGTGGCCTTCGAGGGCTCCATCGGCCTGGTGAACCTGCTGCAGGCCAGCCGCCTGATCAACAAGGGATTCGAAACCTCGATCCTCCTCTATGGCCCAGGTGTCACCCTCGGTGTGCAGCGCGGCTTCCCCAAACTCGGCGACGCCGCCTTTGACGGCCATCTCAACTTCAACGCCCGCCTGCAGAAGTTCATGGACCAGGGCGGCAAGGTGTACGCCTGCCGCTTCGCCCTCCAGGCCCTCTACGGCCACGGCGAAGGAGCCCTGATGCCCGGAATCACGCCGGTCAATCCCCTCGATGTGCTCGACATCGTGCTTATGCACCGCAAGGAGGGCGCCTTCATCCTCGACACCTGGACCCTGTGAGCTGAGGTCCACCCGCCGCTGAGCCGCCATGGAGCCCACGATCAAGGTTGCCGCCGCCCAGGTGCGCCCCGTTCTCGGCAGCCTGCAGGGCTCCACCGAGCGCGTGCTGGCCGCCATGGCGGAGGCGGCCGGCCAGGGGGTGGAGCTGATCGTCTTCCCGGAGACGTTTCTGCCCTACTACCCCTACTTCTCCTTCGTGGAACCGGCGGTGCTGATGGGCCGCTCCCACCTGGCCCTCTACGAGCAGGCCGTCACGATCCCCGGGCCGGCGATCGAGGCGGTGGCGGCCGCCGCCCAGCAGCACGCCATGCATGTGTTGCTGGGGGTGAATGAACGCGATGGCGGCAGCCTCTACAACACCCAGCTGTTGATCGATGCCGCCGGCCAGATCCGGCTGAAGCGGCGCAAGATCACCCCCACCTACCACGAGCGCATGGTGTGGGGCCAGGGCGATGGCGCCGGCCTCCAGGTGGTGCCCACCGCCCTCGGCCGCATCGGCGCCCTCGCCTGCTGGGAGCACTACAACCCCCTGGCCCGCTTCGCCCTGATGACCCAGGGCGAGGAGATCCACTGCGCCCAGTTCCCCGGCTCCCTGGTGGGGCCGATCTTCAGCGAGCAGACCTCCGTGACCCTGCGCCACCACGCCCTGGAGGCCGGCTGCTTCGTGATCAGCGCCACCGCCTGGCTCGATCCGGCCGATTACGCCGCCATCACGCCGGATGCGTCGCTGCACAAGGCGTTTCAGGGGGGCTGCCACACGGCGGTGATCAGTCCGGAGGGGCGCTATCTGGCGGGCCCGCTGCCGGATGGGGAAGGCCTGGCGATCGCCGAACTCGACCGCTCCCTGATCACCAAACGCAAGCGGATGATGGACAGCGTGGGTCACTACAGCCGGCCCGATTTGCTGGGGCTGCGCATCAACACCGCCCCCGCCACCCAGGTGACGGCCCTGGCGGCGGAGCTGGGCGGCCTGGACGCGGAGGTGAGCCATGTCTGAGCTCGGCCGGCTCGTCACCGAACTGCAGGTGCATGGCGTGGCGGAGGCGTCCGTGGCCGGCAACCCCGGCCGCCGCGGCGGCGCCGGACCCTCCGACCACCGCGCCCTCACCATCGACGGCACCACCGTGATGGTGCCCGTCTACAACAACGTGGCCCCGGATTCTCCCTATCGCCTGCAGAGCGAGGCCGGCGGCGTGGCCCTGGCCGACCGCCACGGCACGCCCCTCACCGCCGTGCAGGCCACGGCCGAGCCGGCCTTCTACGGCCTGCACACCGTCGAGGGTGTTCCCTACCGCGCCATCGCCCTGCTGCACGGCCGCGATGTGCTCGCCACCACCCTGCTGCAGACCTGCATCCGCTTTCGCGATCGCCGCGACTCCTGCCAGTTCTGCGCCATCGAGCAATCCCTCGACGACGCCCGCACGATCGTGCGCAAGACCCCCGAGCAGGTGGCCGAGGTGGCGGAAGCCGCCGTGCGCCTCGACGGGGTACAGCAGCTGGTGATGACCACCGGCACCCCCAACAGCGACGACCGGGGCGCCCGGATCATGGCCGATACCGCCCGGGCGGTGAAGCGCCGCGTGGCCATCCCGATCCAGGGCCAGTGCGAACCGCCGGAGGATCCGCTCTGGTACAGCCGCATGAAGGAGGCGGGGGTGGACAGCCTCGGCATGCACCTGGAGGTGGTGGAGCCGGAGGTGCGGCGTCGCATCCTGCCCGGCAAGTCGGAGCTGAGCCTGGAGCGCTACTACGAAGCCTTCGCCCAGGCGGTGGCGGTGTTCGGGCGGGGCCAGGTGACCACCTATCTGCTGGCGGGCCTGGGCGACAGCGCC
>JBIKTO010000331.1:0-3676 GCA_044348065.1 Cyanobium sp. | reverse complement strand
GCGAAAACCTTTACGCCAGCATCGATCTGGTGGCCAACAAACTCAGCCGCCAGCTGAATCGCTACAAGGAGCGGGTGCAGGAGCGCAGCCACGGGCCGGTGCACCGCTCCGCCCGCGACGAGGAGGCCGGAGCCGCCGCCCTGCCGCCCCCCGGCGGTGCCCTCACCGACGGCCTGGAGCCGACCGTTCCCCACCGCGGTGTGCGCCGCAAGTACTTCGCCATGCCGGCGATGAGCCTGGAGGAGGCCCTGCACCAGCTGGAGATGATCGACCACGACTTCTACGTGTTCCGCGAGGTGGAGAGCGGCCAGATCCAGGTGGTGTACCACCGCAACCACGGTGGCTTCGGCGTCATCCAGCCCCGCGAGTGAAGACAGCGCCGGCCGACCTGGCCCCCCTCATCGACCACGCCCTGCTGGATCCCCACCACGGCAGCGAGGCGCTGCACCGCTGCTGCGACGAGGCCCGCCACTTCGGCTTCGCCGCCGTCTGCGTGGCCTCGCGCTGGGTGGCCCAGGCCCGCGAACGGCTGCCGGTGGGGGGTCCGGTGCGGCTGGTGTCGGTGGTGGGCTTCCCCTTCGGAGCGGTGCCGGCGGCGGTGAAGCGGGCGGAGGCGGAGGCGGCGGCCGCCGCCGGGGCCGATGAACTCGATGTGGTGCCCGACTTCGGCGCCCTGGCGGATCGCCAGAGCGGCCCGATCCTCGACGACCTGGCGGCGCTCACCGACCTGGGCCTGCCGGTGAAGGTGATTCTGGAGATGGGCCGGCTCGATCCCCAGGCCCTCGAGCTGCTGGTGGAGGTGAGCATCGATGCCGGCGCCCGCTTCCTCAAGACCGGCAGCGGCTTCGCTGGCCCGGTCAGCGCCGCCGATGTGGAGCGCCTGCGCGGCCTGGCGCGGGGCCGGGCGGCGATCAAGGCGGCCGGGGGAATCCGCGACCTGGAGCAGGCCCTGGCGCTGGTGGAGGCGGGCGCCACGCGCCTGGGCACCAGCCGCGGGGTGGCCCTGATGGAAGCCCTGCGGCGGGGGCCGGCGCCCGAGCCCGGCGCCGCCGCGGCCGGGAGCTGAGGCCTGGCCGTGCCCGAACTGCGCTTGGAGGGGCTGGTGCTGACCTGCCGGCCCCTGGGGGAAAATGATCGCCTGCTCACCCTGCTCAGCCGCGAGGAGGGTCTGGTGCGGCTGGCGGCACCGGGGGCGCGGCGACCGCGCAGCAGCCTGGCGGGGGCGGTGCCGCTGGCCCACCTGGAGCTTCAGGTGGGGGGCCGCAGCGGCCTGAAACGGGTGCGGCAGCTGCGGCTGCTGCGCAACTACAGCGCCCTGGCGACCCGGCTGGAGAGCCTCGCCGCTGCCCAGGCCCTCTCGGAGTTGTGCCTGGCCCTGCTGCCCAGCGAGGTCCCGGCGCCAGGGATACTGGCCGATCTGTTGTTGCAGCTTGGGCGTCTGGAAGCGGTGGTGCGTGAAGAGGCGGGGGACGGCGCCGCCGAGGCCCTGGCGATCGCCGTCCTCGGGGCGGTGCACCTGCTGGCCCTCGGGGGCTACGCGCTGCCCCTGCAGCACTGCGCCCGCTCCGGCGCGGCCCTGGAGCCGCCCCTGGGCAACGGCGACTGGCGCTGCAGCCTGCTGCCGGGTGAGGGTCTGGTGATCGGCTCGATCGCGGGCGCCCGGATGCTGCTCAACGCCTCAGAGCTGGCCCTGCTGCAGCGCCTCACCCGTCCGGCACCGCCGCGCCGGCGCGACGGCGCTCTGATGGGGCCGCCGGCGGCCTGGCTGCGGCTGCTGGCGGTGATCGAACTCTGGTGCGGCGAACACCTGGAGCGCGTGCCGCGGGCCTTCAGACTTCTGCGCAGCGGGTTCGAGCCGATGCCAGCAGCTCCGTCCTCGCGCGCCACCCCACCATGAGCAGCGGCGCGGACGATCGGGGCCTGGGGGCGGTGCTGGGCATGCCCGGCTTCCGCAAGCTCTGGCTGGGGCAGATCTTCTCCCAGCTGGCGGATAAGTTCTACATCGTGCTGATGATCTTTCTCATCGCCCAGTACTGGGTGACCGAGAAAGCCCAGGCGAGCGAGGCGCTGGCGGAGGCCGCCGCCGCCATCCGCATGTCGGTGGAGAACCGCGCCCAGCTGATCACCCTGCTGGCCACGGGGATCTATGTGGCCAACACCATCCCGGCGATGCTGCTGGGCACCGTGGCCGGGGTGTGGGCCGACCGCTGGCCGAAGCGCACGGTGATGGTGGCCTCCAACGGCCTGCGGGCTGGCCTGGTGCTGCTGGCGCCCCTGGCCCTGCTGCCCGGCCCCACCCTGCTGGGGCTGGGCTGGGGGTACTGGCTGCTGGTGGGCATGACCCTGCTGGAATCGGTGCTCACCCAGTTCTTCGCGCCGGCGGAGCAGGCGGCGATCCCGCTGCTCGTGCCCCCCCAACGGCTGCTGGCGGCGAATTCCGTGTACCAGGCCACCAGCATGGCGGCCACGATCATCGGCTTCGCCCTGGGGGATCCGATCCTGCGGCTGCTGCACAGCAGCCTGGCCCGCCTGGGGATCCGGGGTGGCGAGTTCCTGCTGCTGCCCCTCTGCTATGGAATCGCCGCCGTGGCGATCGCGGCGATCCCCTTGGAGGAGGAGCCGCGAGCGCCCCGGCAGATCTCGGTCTGGGAGGAGATCGGCGAAGGGGTGCAGGTGCTGCGGGAACGGCGCAGCGTGCGCGCGGCGATGGTCCACCTGGTGCTGCTCTACAGCCTGCTGGCGGCGCTCTATGTGCTGGCCATCAGCCTGGCGGCCTCGATCATCGGCCTCGGTCCCACCGGCTTCGGCACCCTGCTGGCGATGACGGGGGTGGGACTGGCCCTGGGGGCCCTCTCGGTGGCGCAGCTGGGGGATCGCTTCAATCGCCGGCTGCTGGCCAGCGCCGGGCTGGGGATCATCGCCTGGTGCCTCTTCCTGCTGGGCCAGCTGCGCGGCAACCTCTGGCTCACCCTGCTGCTGTGCTCCCTGCTCGGGGTGGGATCGGCGCTGCTGGCGATCCCCGCCCAGACCACGATTCAGGAGGAAACCCCGGAAAACCAGCGGGGCAAGGTGTTCGGCCTGCAGAACAATCTGATCAACATCGCCCTCAGCCTGCCGCTGGTGGTGGCGGGCACCCTGGTGAGCCGCTTTGGCCTGCTGCCGGTGCTCTGGGGCCTGGCCGCCCTCTGCCTGATCGCCGCCCTGCGGGAGCAACCCTGGCGACGCTGCTAGTTTGTCCTGTCGGTTGCAGCGCACCGTGGCTCACATTGCCTGGCTGGGCAAGAAATCGCCTTTCTGCGGCAATGTCACCTATGGGCTGAGCACCACGGAGGCGCTGCGCCGCCGCGGCCACACCGTGAGCTTCATCCACTTCGACACTCCGGCGGCCGGTCTGGGGCTGCTGGAGCCCCCCCGCCCGGAGCCGGCCCTGGCCACCATGGCCGGCGGCGGTGAGCCGGATGTGACCCTGCCTTACCTGGTGAAATCCCAGGTGTACACCATTCCTTCCCCTGGGGCGCAGCGGGAATTGCGGGAATCCCTGGAGCGGCTCCGGCCCGATCTGGTGCACGCCAGCCTCACCCTCTCCCCGCTCGACTTCCGCCTGCCCGATCTCTGCCAACAACTGGGCCTGCCCCTGGTGGCCACCTTCCACCCGGCCTTCGACGCCGGCCTGCGC
>JBIKTO010000036.1:0-11046 GCA_044348065.1 Cyanobium sp. | reverse complement strand
CACCCGGCCGCCATGGGCGTGGGCGATCTGCTGCACGATCGCCAGGCCCAGGCCGCTGCCGCCGCGAGGGCTGCGGGAGCGGGCCGGATCGCCGCGATAGAAGCGTTCGAACAGGTGCTCCAGGTCCTCCTCGCTCAGGCCGGGACCGCTGTCACGCACGCTCAGCAGGCACCAGCTGGGACCGGCCCGCAGCTGCACGTCCACCGTGCCCCCCTCGGGGCTGAAGCGCAGGGCGTTGTCGAAGAGGTTGAGCAGGGCGCGGTGCAGCCTTGAGCCGTCGGCCATCACCGTCAGCGGCTGCTCGCTGAGCTCCTCCAGCACCAGCCGCACCCCCCGCTGCTCCGCCAGCGGCCGCAACCCCTGCCACACCTGATCCACCAGCTCCGCCAGCCGCAGCGGCTGGGGTCGCATGCCCTGGCCGGGTAGGGCGTTCTCCAGGCGTGAGAGCTCCAGCAGGTCGCTCACCAGCTCCTGCAGGCGGGTGAGCTCTCGCTGCAGGCGCTCCACCAGCACCGCGTTGCGGCTGTTGACCTGGGCCGCCAGGCTGTCGCCCACCAGCAGCAGGGCGGTGATCGGGGTCTTGAGCTCGTGGGCCACGTCGCTCACCCAGCGGGCCTGCTGGTCGAGCTGGGCCTCCAGGGAACGGCGGTTCTGGAGCATCACCGCCACCCAGCCGTCGTCACCGGGATGGGCGAAGAGCTCCAGCTCCTGGTCGCCCAGCTCCCAGTCCAGCCGCTGGGGCCGACCGCGGCGCCGGGCCACCTGGATCAGCTCACGCAGCTGCGGTTCGGCGCAGATCCGCTCCAGCGGCGGCTGGCGCATCAACGCCGCCCCGGGGCTCTGCAGCATCCGTTCGGCACGGGCGTTGGTGAGCTGCACCGTGTCGGCGGCGTCCACCACCAGCCAGCCGCTGGGGGCGGCATCCAGCCAGCGCAGCAGCTGGGCGCGGCCGGGGCCCTGGCGGGTCCGCACGGGACGGGAGAAGCGCCGGGCCAGCAGCCAGCCCAGCACCAGACCCGCCAGCGCCGCGAGCAGGGCGATCACTCAGCCGAAGCGGTAGCCGAAGCCCCGCACCGTGATCAGGTGCTCGGGCGCGGAGGGGTTGGCCTCGAGCTTCTCCCGCAGCCAGCGGATGTGCACGTCCACCGTTTTGCTGTCGCCGAAGTAGTCGTGACCCCAGACATGCTCCAGCAGCTTGTCGCGGCTCCAGACCCGGCGGGGATGCTGCATGAACAGCTCCAGCAGGCGGTATTCCTTCGGGGAGAGGTTCACCTCCACCCCATCGCGGCAGACGCGACACTCATCGGGGAACAGGCGCAGGTTGGCGTGCTCCAGCACCCGCTCGCCACTCGCTTCGGCGGGCTGGCTGCGGCGCAGCAGGGCGCGGCAGCGGGCGACCAGCTCACGCATGCCGAAGGGCTTCACCAGGTAGTCGTCGGCGCCCACCTCAAGACCGAGCACCCGGTCGGTCTCGCTGTCGCGGGCGCTGACCACCAGGATCGGCGTGCGATCGCCGCTCTGGCGGAGCTGCCGGCAGAGATCCAGGCCGCCCATGCCCGGCAGCATCAGATCCAGAACCACCAGGGCGAACGGCTCGCCCCCTTCCTCCGCGCTGCTGCGCTGCAGGCTGCGCAGGGCGTCGCGGCCGTTGCCGCAGGCCGTCACCTGAAAGCCCTCCAGGGTCAGGGCGTCGTGCAGGGTGTCGCGGATCGTGTCGTCGTCCTCGACGACCAGCAGGGAGGGGGCCATCGGGCCATTGTGGGCCCCCGCCTGGGCGGGCCAGAAGGGCTGAATCACCGGCGGGGCAACGGGGCGATCACCCAGCGGCGGCGATCGTCCACCAGCAGCCAGCCCTCCTCCCGCAGCTGGCCGAGCACCCGGGTGACGGTGACGCGGGTGGTGGCCAGGGCGCCGGCCAGGTCCTGGTGGGTGAGGCGCAGATCCAGGCGGAGACCCTGCTCGCAGGGGTGGCCGTAGTCGCTGGCCAGCAGCTCCAGGAACCCCCGCACCCGCTCCTCCACCCGCCGCAGGCCGAGCAGGGCGAGCAGGGCCTGGCTCTGGCGATGGCGCTGGCTGATTGCCTCCAGCAGGGCCACCGCCAGGTCGGGTTCGCGGCGGATCTCCGCGAGGCTGAAGCAGAGCAGATCGCTGGCGCAGAGCGTGGTGGCCTGGTGGGCCTCCACCCCCACCAGCGGATCGCCGAAGGGTTCATTGGGGCCCGCCAGACCGAGCATCAGCTCATCACCGTGGATGGTGAGGGCCCCAAGCTTGACCATGCCCCTCACCACGAACCAGAGGTGATCTCGCAGCAGGGGCACGGAGCTGCCGGCGGCGAGGTGAACAAGATTGCGTTTGCGATAGCTGGCTTCCAGCACCTCGCGGAATCCTTCAGGGCTGCCTGGCGCACGGGTCGGCGTGGACACCATGACGGAGTTTGGCTGGGAACAGGCT
This sequence comes from Cyanobium sp., assembly GCA_044348065.1. Taxonomy (GTDB): domain Bacteria; phylum Cyanobacteriota; class Cyanobacteriia; order PCC-6307; family Cyanobiaceae; genus Cyanobium. Next base: position 8,595 of record JBIKTO010000036.1, on the reverse strand, counting down.
GACTGTATGGAGGGCGACCGGCTGGGCGGGCAAAGGGGTGGTAAGGGGGCGGTTAAGGGACGAATAAGGCTGGCGCCGCTTGAACCGACAAAAAACCGCCGGCGGCTGCCGACGGGTTGGGGAGGGTCAGGAGGACACCACAGGCAAGGATTGATGCCGGCGGCCGGAGCCGCCGGCCAAGGACCTCATTTGCCGATTCGATCCACCGCCCGACGTGACTTCATGGCCACCGACCCACTGAGGGGCACATAGCCCAGGTCGTCAGCGCGGGCCTGGCCGGGACCAAGCAGGTACTCCAGCGCCTTCTGGATGGTGGGTGCCTTGGCACCGTTGCCCTTCTGGTAGGCCAGGATCCAGGTGAGGGTGGAGATCGGGTAGCTGCCGGAGCCGGAGGGATTGGGGTCTTCCCCGGCCAGCATGTCGTTGAGCTTGATGTTCGAGAGGGCCGCCTGGCCGCCGCGCAGGTCGGGCTTGACGAAGGAGCCGGAGCGGTTCTGCAGGGCCGCGGCCTTCAGCTTGCCCTTCACGAAGGCCTGGTTCACGTAGCCGATCGCGCCGGGGGTGTTGTTGAGGATGCCGGCGACGCCCTCATTGCCCTTGCCGCCCAGGCCCACGGGCCAGTTGACGCTCTTGCCCTCGCCCACCTTGCTCTTCCACGCGGGGGAGAAGGCGGAGAGGGAATTGGTGAAGGCGAAGGTGGTGCCGGAGCCGTCGGAGCGGTGGGCCACGGCGATCGGGCCCTTGCCGCACTTCAGCTGCTCCCAGGTCTTGATCTCGCCCAGGAAGATGTCAACGAGTTGCTTCTGGGTGAGCTTCAGGGCGGGGCAATCGGCTTTGTTGTAGGCCACGGCGATCGTGCCGCCCACCACTGGAAACTGCACAACGCCGCGGGACACCTTGGCGGCCTCAGCGGGCTTGATCGGTTCGTCGCTGGCGGCGAAATCGACGGTGCCGGCCAGAAACTGGCGCACACCCGCACCGGAGCCCACCGACTGGTAATTGACCTTCGGCCCGCCGCTGGCGGCGAGGGCCTGGAACGCAGCCTGATAGAAGGGCGCCGGGAAGGTGGCGCCGGCCCCGTTGAGGGCGGCCTGGGCCAGGGCGGCGGTGGAGGCGGCCACGAGGCTGGCGGCGCTGCCAAGAATCAGGGCCTTCTTCGCGAAGGTCATCAGAAAAGGGTCCGATGGGGGACGGCCTAAGACTTGCAATCGGCCCTGCCTGTGGTCGTTAACGGTGGTTTAAGGAACGGTCAAGATCCCGTCATGACCCGCGCGCCAGGCGGCGCTCAGCGCTGGGCCGTCCAGTCCTGGAACCAGCCGCGGCGCTGCAGCCAATAGCACTGGATCAGGCCCACCAGCGCCATGAGCAGCAGCACGTAGAGGTAGCCATGCCGCCACTTCAGCTCGGGCATGAACTCGAAGTTCATGCCGTAAATGCCGGCGATGAAGGTGAGCGGCGCGAAGATACTGGTCAGAATTGTGAGGGTTTTCATCACCTGGTTCATGCGGTTGCCGATGCTGGCGGCATAGGCCTCGGTGATCGCATCCAGATGGCCGCGCAGCGCTTCGGTGCTCTCGTAAAGCAGTTCCACCAGCTCGGCCATGTCCTGGAAGCCACCGATCGCTTCCGGCCCGAGGATCGACTGGTGCTGGCGCAGCATCAGCCGGATCTGATGGCGCAGCGGCCAGATCTGGCGGCGGATACGGCGCACATTGCTGCGGTACTGGAAGGCCAGGCTGAGCTGGCTGGGGCGGGGGCGGCGCAGGGTGGCCTCCTCCAGGTCGTCGAGCCGATTGGAGATGTGCTCGAGGATCGGGAACAGGTCGTCGAGCAGATCGTCGATCAGGTGGTGGAGGATGTCGTCCAGATCCCGGTCCTCCACCGGGCCGGCCATCGTCAGCAGCCAGTCGGTGAGGCTGGGGAAGGCGGGCATGCTGCCGGCCTCCTCCACCGTCACCAGCAGGCCGGGCAGCAGCAGGAAACCCACCTGGTCGCTCACCAGCCGGGTGGGGTCGTGGGGGCTGCGGAAGCGGTGCAGTACCACCAGCACCACCTCGCCCAGGCACTCCACCCGCGGCCGCTGGGGCATCTCCAGCAACGGCGGGCGCAGCAGCTCAGGCACCGCGCAGAGATCGAGGATGCGGTCGAGCTCGGGCCGGTCGCCCACCCCCTGGATGCGCAGCCAGAGCGGGGTGGCGGCCGCCCGCAGGGCCGCCAGCTCGGCTGGCTCGGGCAGCGGCCGGCAGACGGGCCGGCCCGCCTCGAACACGATCAGCTCGGCGCTGGTGGGCTGGCGGCCACCGTGCACGAAGAGGCCGCTGGGGGGATCGGCGGGGCGCTGCTCCAGCCGCTGGGAGATCAGGGCCCGGGGGGCGGGACGCAGCACGGCGCAGGGCGGCGGTCTGCTGTGATTCAACCGCAACCGGCCAGGGCGGAGAATGGCCCCATGGCGGAGCCCGCATCCAGTGCTGCACCCGGCGAGGCCGCCGGGCTCGGCACGGCCCGCCGCCACCAGGGCTACCTGCAGCTGCTGGCGGTCTGCCTGCTGCAGATGGGGCTGTTCACCCTCCCCAGCCCCTGGAACCGCCTGGCCGCCCTGGGCTATCTGGCCCTGGGCCTGCTGATGATCCGCGTTCTGGGGCATCCGGAGGGCGATCCAGCCGTCGGTGGCCTGCCCCGCCGCCTCTACCGGGGCCTGGGGCTGGCGGCCCTGGCGGTGAGCGTGCTCTGGTACCTCACCCCCTTGGAGCTGCGCCGCACCGGCCTGCCGGTGATCGGGCTGTGGGGCCTGTTCAGCCTCTGGAGCGCCATCCGCCTGATGCGCCGCCTGGCCCTGGAGAAGGTCGTCAACGGCGCGGTGCTGCGCGGGGCTCTGGCCGGTTATCTGATGCTCGGCCTGGCCGGGGGGCTGCTCTGTGCCGCCCTGGAAACCCTCGCACCGGGAAGCTTCGCGGGGGTGGTCCTGCCCCGCTCGACGCTGGAGACGGCGGCTCCGGTGTGGCAGCTGAGTTTCATCCGGCTGCAGTACTACGCCTTCGTGACCCTCACCACCACCGGCTACGGCGATGTCACGGCGTCGACCGCCCAGGCGCAGATGCTGAGCGTGGCCCTGGCGGTGGGAGGCACCGTCTACCTCGCCGCGGTGCTGGGGCTGCTGATCGGCCGCTACAGCATGAACCAGGAGCGGGGAGGCTGAGGGGCGCTGATGAGTCTTTCCGAAGCGCCTCCTCGCCCTACCGTGATTGTGCCCCCAGCGATGGGGCGAGCTCCAGACGCCGCCGCCAGGGCGCCAAGATGGGAGTCATTGCGGTGAATCCCCCGTGAGCGCCGACGAGAGGTCCAACCCAACCCGCCCGGGGCCCGGTGGCGATGGGCTGGGGGAGATCCGCGCGCCGATGGAGGCCCACGGCAGCTATCGCGGCGCCGATTGGAGCCCGGAGCGGCTGGTGTTCCACCAGAACCTGGAAACCTTCGCCGATCGGGTGGGGCTGATCGTGGCGCTGCAGGCCAACGGCAAGCTCAGCCAGGAGCAGGCCTACAGCCGCATCCGCCGGCTCTGGAAAGACCTCAAGGCCAGCAAGGACAACCTGCTCGACGGCCCCCCGTCGGCGCCGCCGGCCTGAGGCGCACCAGCGGCCGGAGGCCCGGGGGGGGGGGACGAACTGTTACGACCGCCACCGTCTGGCCACCCTCGGGCCGACACTGAAGGCAGACGCTGCAGGCCGATGTTCCTGAAACTCACCCAGCACGGCGAACACAACGGCACCCTGGTCGAGGTGCTGGATGTCAAGGCCCTGGTGGATCCCTTCGCCACCACCGTGCACGCCCGCATCCACGGCGGCGAGGAGCTGCAGGATCCCCATCATTTCGAGAAGGGTGAGCTGAGCTTCCCCTCCGGCGAGGCCCTGCCCCGCTGCTGGGTGGATTCCCACTACCGCGACTGAGCCGTTGACGGGTCACCGCTCCGCCAGCCCCCCTTGCTGAGCTCTGGAAACCACCAACAATGGTCAGATCCGCAGGACCCCTTGTGGCGATCCACACGATCACCCTGGAGAACGGCCTGTCCTTCGACTGTCCGGACGACCGCCCGATCCTCTATGCCGCCCTCGAGCAGGGGGTGAATCTGCCCTTCCGCTGCCGCAGCGGCGCCTGCGGCAGTTGCCGCGCCCGCATCCTCAGCGGCCGGGTGGACCACACCAAGGAATCCCGCCCGCTGATCACGGGCGGCGAGCGCCGCGCCCACCTCTGCCAGGCCTACGCTCTGAGCGATTGCCGGATCCGCCTCGAGGCCGCCAGCGACAGCCAGGCGGCCTGATGTAGCCCGGGCAACAGCACCCTCTGGCCCCCGCCACGTCGCCACCCCGCTCCCGCCTGCAGCGTGGGGACAGTGTTGGTGGACCCATGGGGATTCGCATCCGCAATGTCACGCGCAGCTTCGGCGATTTCCGGGCCATCGACGACCTCAGCCTCGATGTCGAGACCGGATCGCTGGTGGCCCTGCTGGGGCCTTCCGGCTGCGGCAAGAGCACCCTGCTGCGGATGGTGGCCGGCCTGGAGCCGGTGGACCAGGGTCGGGTGTACCTCAACGGCTCCGATGCCACCGCCCTCTCGGTGCAGGAGCGGCATGTGGGCTTTGTGTTCCAGCACTTCGCCCTGTTCAAGCATCTGACGGTGCGGGAGAACATCGCCTTCGGCCTGCGCCTGCGCCGCTGGAGCCCGCCCCGGGTGCGCAACAGGGTGGAGGAGCTGCTGCAGCTGGTGCAGCTGCAGAGCTACGCGGGCCGCTATCCCTTTCAGCTCTCCGGCGGCCAGCGGCAGCGGGTGTCGCTGGCGCGGGCGCTGGCGGTGGAGCCCCAGGTGCTGCTGCTCGATGAACCGTTCAGCGCTCTCGATGCCAAGGTGCGCAAGGAGCTGCGGGTGTGGCTGCGCAACCTGCAGGAACAGACGGGCGTCACCACGGTGATCGTCACCCACGACCAGGAGGAGGCGATGGAGGTGGCGGACCGGATCGTGGTGATGAACGAGGGTCGGATCGAGCAGATCGGCAGCCCCGCCGAGATCTACGACCAGCCGGCGACGCCCTTCGTGATGCGCTTCGTGGGTGAGGTGAACGAGATCTTCCCCAACGAATACGTGCGGCCCCAGGATCTGGAACTCCACGATGAACCGAAGGCCGAGAGCCTGCCGGTGGTGCTCAAGCGGGTGATCCACCTGGGCAAGGAAACCCAGGCCGAGCTGCAGCTCGACGACGGCCGGGTGATCCACGCCCAGCTCTCGGCGGAGCGGGCCGCGGCGGCCAAGGGCAGCGGCCTTGCCCATGGTGCCCGGCTGCATGTGCTGCCCCGCAGCCGGCGTCGCTTCGTCTAGGCGGGGGCCAGCTCGCGGATCAGCTGCGCGAACGCTTCGAGCAGGGGGCTGGGGGGGCGACGGGCCTGGCGCACCATCCAGATCGGTTGCTCGCCGCCGCCGTAACCGGAGATCGACAGGGGCCAGAGCACGCCCAGGTCGATCTCCCGACGCACCATCGATTCCGGCAGGGCGGCGGCTGTGCCATCGATCACCAGGGCCCGCTGCATCTCGCCGCTGCTGAGCACCAGGGAGACCTCCAGATCGGCGGGGGAGAGGCCGAGCCGCGCCAGGCTGGCCTCAAACAGTCGTTGGGAGCCGGAGCCCCGCTCCCGCATCGCCCAGCGGCTCCCGGGCAGGTCGGTGGAGCTGAGCTGGTCGCGACCGAACCAGGAATGGCCGCGGCCCACCACCACCACGAGCCGCTCCCGCCCCACCTCCTCGGCACTGAGCTGCGGCTCGGCCCCGCTGAGGGAGCCGGGGAGATCGCCATCACTCCAGCCGGTGACGAAGCAGAGATCGAACTGCCCCAGGCAGGTGCCTTCCAGCACCTGCTCGGCGTTGGCGAGGCCGCAGCGCAGCTCGATGCCGCCATGGCGATCCCGGAAGCGCTGCAGGCGGGCCGGCAGCCAGTAATTGCCCACCGTGAGGCTGGCGCCCAGGCTGATCACGCCGCGGCGCAGCGCCTGGAACTCCTGCAGGCCGCGCTCCACCAGGGCGATGTGATCGAGCAGCCGCAGCCCCTCCTGGTGCAGGAAGCAGCCGGCGTCCGTGAGTTCAACGCGGCGGCCGATGCGGTGGAACAGGCGCACGCCGTAGTGGGATTCGAGCTTGGCCACCGAGGCGCTCACCGCCGGCTGGCTGATGTACAGCTCGTCGGCGGCACGGCTGAAGTGGAGGTGGCGGGCCACCGAGAGGAACACCCGCAGCTGGTCGAAATGCATCGGTTCAGGGGCGGGGCCCGTCGCGGCCGTCCACCACCCAGCGCCCGTCCCGCGCCAGGCAAAGCGCCAGGGAACGGGCGGTTTCGGCGGCCAGCAGGGCGTCGTCCGGGCTGTCGCCGTGGCGGATCCGCCAGCGCACCTGAACCCCCTCCGGGAGGGGATGGATCCGGGTCTCCACCACCAGGGTGTCGTCGACCCAGGTGAGCAGAACGGCCTGGGCCTCGGCCGGCGGGAGAAGGGCGTGGGCGGTGATGGCGCGGTCGCTCATGGGGCCATCTTCACCCTTATTCCGATCGGTGAAATGTATTCATGGGGACAACGCCAGGGCCAGGGCTGGTGTCAGCAGGCTCAGCACCAGGGTGAGCGGCAGGCCGAGCCGCAGGAAGTCGAGAAAGCTGTAGCCCCCGAGGGCATACACCATCGTGTTGGTCTGGTAGCCGATCGGCGTCAGGAAGCTGTGGGAGGCCGCCAGGGTCATCACCCCCAGCGCCGCCTGGGGGTTCACCCCCTGGGCCTGGCCCAGGGCCAGGCCCAGGGGCAGCATCACCGTCACAGCCGCCTGATTGGAGACCAGCTCGGTGAGCAGCGCGGTCATCAGGTAGAGGGCAATCAACAGGCCGTAGGGCGGCCAGCTGCCCAGCCGGGCGGCCCAGTGCTCCACCAGCCAGTGATCCGCGCCGCTGCGGGCCATCACCCCGGCCAGGGGCAGCAGGGCCGCCAGCAGCACCACCACATCCCAGCGCACCGAGGCATACACCTCCTGGGGCGTGAGCGCCCGGGCGAACACCAGGCCGATCACCGCCAGCAACGCCCAGATCGCCAGGGCCTCGCTGCGCCAGAGGGCGAGCAGCAGCAGGGCGGCGACCAGGCCCAGCACCCAGGGCAGGCGGTCGCGCCGATCGCTGGGGGGCTCCGCCGCGGCGCCCAGCAGCAGGTCGCTGCCCGGCTCCAGGGCCCGCAGGGCCGAGGGGCCCAGCTGCAGCAGCAGCGCGTCGCCGAGGCGCAGCTGCTCCCGCCCCAGCCGGTCGCGCAGCAGGTCTTCGCCGCGGCGGATCGCCAGCACGGCGGCCTGGAAGCGCTGGGCGAAACGCAGTTCCCGCAGGCTCTGGCCGATCAGGCGGGATCCGGCGGGCACCACCCCCTCAACGATCGTCAGCTCGCCCGCCTGGCCAGGTGCGGAGGCGGTCAGGCTCACCAGTCCATCGGCCACCAGGGAGAGCCCCTCCTGCGAGCGCAGCGCCAGCAACCGCTCCCGCCGGCCCCTGACCACCAGCACGTCCCCATCCCGCAGCCGTCGCTCGCCGAGGGGAACGCTCAACCGCTCACCCTCGCGGATCAGGGCAAGCACCCGCATATCGAAGCTGTGCTGCAGCAGGGAGGCGTCGATGCTGCTGCCGATCAGGGGTGATTCCGCCTGCACCAGCAGTTCGCTGAGGTAGTCGTCGATGCCGTAGTCGCGGGCCAGGCCCGCATCGCCGGGCCAGGGGGCGTCGCGGGGGAGCAGGCGGGGCGCCAGCAGGGCCAGGAGCAGGGCACCGGCCCCATAGAGCGGCAGGGCCATCGGCGTGAACTCAAGCAGCCCGAAGGGTCCGTAGCCCAGCTGATCGGCCAGGCTGCTGGCCACCAGATTGGTGGAGGAGCCCAGCAGGGTGCCCGCCCCCGCCAGCACGGTGAGGAAGGAGAGGGGCATGAGCATGCGGGCGGGGGAGACGCCGAGGCTGCGGCACCAGCGCTCCACCACCGGGATGAAGATCGTTACCACGGCGGTGTTGCTGATCACGGCGCTGAGGGGCCCCACCACCAGGGCGAGCAGCAGCAGCTGGCCGGAGAGGCCGAGGCCGGAGAAGCCGGACAGCCAGCGTTCGATCGGGGCCAGCACGCCGGTGCGGGCCACGGCGGCGCTGATCGCGAACATCGCCACCACGGTGACCACGGCAGGGTTGCCGAAGCCGGCCAGGGCCTCGGCGGGGCTGAGCCAGCCGGCGAACACGGCGCCGATCGCCAGGGCGAGGGCGGCCAGCTCCAGGGGCAGGCGCCGCCGCGCCAGGCCCAACCCGGCGACCAGGGCCGGCAGCAGCGCGAGCCAGGGTGGGGTCATCGGGCGAGGGTCCTGATGGGGAGGGGCAGGGGCGGAGAGGGGAAGCCTGCCATGGAAATTGCCGGTATCCGATCGGGTTTTCGGTGTTTAATGACTGGGTGCGCGCCTCCGCCCGTCTCCCCCCCCCCAACCCCAAACCCCCCCCCCCCCCCCCCCCCCCACCCCCCCACCCCCCCCCGTGCCACGCCCCCCCCCAACCCCCCCCCC
>JBIKTO010000330.1:0-3680 GCA_044348065.1 Cyanobium sp. | reverse complement strand
GCCGCGATCCGTTTCCTGATCTACGGAGCGGTGTCGGGCCTGTGCCTGCTGGCGGCGGTGCTCGCCTTCGGCTGGTTCAACAGCAACGGCTTCAGCTTCGGCTTCGACGATCTCGCCGCCGCCTCCCTGAGCCCCGGGGCCCAGGCCGCGATCCTGGCCCTGCTGCTGGTGGCGTTCGGCCTCAAGCTGCCGGTGGTGCCCCTGCACGGCTGGCAGCCCTTCACCTACCACGAGGCCCCCACGCCGGTGGTGATGTTGCTTGGGGGGGTCGTCTCCAAGCTCGGTGCCTACGGGCTGCTGCGCTTCGGCGTCAGCTTCCTGCCGGATGTCTGGCTGGCCTGGTCGCCCTGGATCGCGGCGGCCGGCTCCATCAGCGCCGTCTATGGCGCCCTCAACGCCGTCGCCCAGAAGGACATCCGCCGGCTGATGGCCTACAGCTCCCTGGGCCACATGGGCCTGCTGGTGCTGGCGGTGGCCGCCGCCACGCCGCTGAGCCTGCAGGGAGCGGTGGCCCAGTGCCTTGCCCACGGCATGATCGTGGCCCTGCTGTTCGCCTGTGTGGGTCTGATCGAGCGGCGCACCGGCACCACGGCCATCCCCGAACTCTCCGGCCTGCTCAACCCCCTGCGCGGCCTGCCCTTCACCATGGGCATGCTGCTGCTGGCCCTGATGGCGGCGGCGGGCATCCCCGGCCTCTCCGGCTTCCCGGCCGAGCTGCTGGTGTTCGAGGGCAGCTGGAGCGCCTTCCCCTGGCCCACCCTGGTGAGCCTGATCGCCTCCGGCTTCACGGCGGTCTATGCGATCCGCCTGTTCAACCGGGTGGGTTTCGGCCGCCTCGACAACGCCCGCGCCGACTGGATCTCCACCAGCTGGGATGAGCGTCTGCCGGCCCTCACCCTCACCCTGCTGGTGATCGGCGCCGGCCTCTGGCCCACGGCCCTCACCGGCTGGAGCGAGAGCGCCACCGCGGCGATCGCCCTGCGGTCCCAGCCCTTCCTGCTGGCCCAGGGACCCACCCTCTCCACCCTGGCCAGCGCCAGCACCGCCACCACCGTCGCCGTCGCTCCAGAGCTCCTGCCGTCATGACGCCCCCCACCAGCGCCCCCGCGGCCGAGCCCGCCAGCAAGCCCCTCATCCCCCCCTCCCAGCACCGCTGGGCGGAGGTGATCCACCGGCTGGAGGCCGGTGGCTCGATGCTGCCGGACACGCCGGAGAACCTGATGCAGATCATCGGCATCTACAAGGCCTACGCCGTGCCGATGGACTTCTACTGGCGCGATCTCCTCTACATCGCCGAGCGGGTGTTCCTCAATCCGCTGCCGGCCTTCAAGTACTTCATCAGCCAGCAGTACCTCGACCTGCCCAACTCCTACGCGGGCGAGCAATCGAAGCTGCGCATCTGGCGCGGCGGCGAGAAGGCCCACCCCGAGCTGCTGGAGTTCATGGCCCGCGGTGAAACCCGCGCCATGCCCAAGCTGCTGCACCACCTCTGGCATGACCGGGTGAACATGGAGTTCGCCGAGGCCTGCATGCAGGCGATGCTCTGGCACCAGGGCATGGGGGGCCGCTTCTACGACTACCTGGCCAGCGACGCCTACCGGGCCAACGCCGACCGGGCGATCAAGGCCTACTTCCGCGGCAACCCCTTGATGCTGGGCTTGTACAAGCTGTTCCCTGAGATGTTCATGGAACAGGTGAAGCAGATGAGTTACTACGCCAACCTCGGCCTCTTCTGGGAGGTGATGGCGCCGGTGTTCTTCGAGATGAGCGACATCTACGACGAGGGCGGTTTCAAGGGCGTGCCCGACGCCATGAACTTCCTGGTGAACGGCATCTTCGCGGTGGCCGGCCGGCCGATTTATCACCACGTGTATGTGGGCGATGAATGCATTGAGGTGATCCCCAAATCGGAGGGCTTCACCTGGCTCTATGAAGCGGCCCTGCCCTATGTGGAGGCCGTGTTCTACCGCACCTCCCCCTTCCGCGGCACCAAGAGCTACAACGCCCAGGCGGGCCAGGTGCCGGCCAACCAGGCGGACTTCCACTACGGCATCCTGTATGCCGATGTGTTTCCGGTGGGTTCGGCCGGCATCCCGCCCACCCTGCTGATGCAGGACATGCTCCATTTCCTGCCGCCCTATCTCACGGAGCTCTACAAGCAGCACCGCCGCGGCGAGGAGGATCAGCTGATCCAGCTGGGCATCACCTTCCAGCGCTCGATGTACAACGTCACCTCGGCGGTGATCCAGGCGCTGCGGGCCGCCCTGCTCTATCCGCTTGATGACACCGACCCCGAGCATCTGATGGCCAACCGCCGCTTCTTCGAGGCCCAGATGGACCGCTTCCTCCGGCCCGAGGCCCGCCTCGGCGACATCCAGACCCAGGACTACCGCTGATCCCCCATGGCCAACATCATCGAAACCGCCAAAGGGGCGGGCTGCTTCGCCACCCTGCTCACCGCCGTGGAGGTGGCCGGTCTCACCGGCGCCCTGGAGAGCCCCGGCCCCTTCACCGTGTTCGCGCCGGTGGACGACGCCTTCGCCGCCCTGCCGCCCGGCACGGTGCAGACGCTGGTGGACAACCCGCCCCAGCTGGCGCGCATCCTCAAGTACCACGTGCTCGCCGGCGCCCACAAGCGATCCGAGCTGGTGGATCAGCCCAGCTGGGACAGCCTGGAGGGGGCACCGGTGCCCATCCGCCGCAGCGAGCCCTTCGAGGTGAAGAACGCCACCGTGGTTCAGGCCGACATCGTCTGCGACAACGGCATCGTGCACGTGATCGATCGGGTGATCCTGCCGGGCTGAGCGGCGTTCGTTGCCGCTGAACTGGTTCTCAGCCCCATGCCTGGCACAATGCGGCCACCTTGCCTGCCTTGGATGTCGCGCCCCTGGAGCTTCCGTCCCCGCCGCCTCTGGCCCGCCGCCCTGCTGGCGCCGGCCCTGCTGGCGGGCTGCGCCCCCGATGGCGGCGGCGTGCAGAGCCAGAAGCTGGCGATGATCCAGGGCCGCGGCAAGCTGATCTGCGGCGTGGAGGGCAAGCTGCCGGGCTTCAGCTTCGTGGCCCCCAACGGCCAGTACAGCGGCCTCGATGTGGATGTGTGCAAGGCGGTGGCGGCGGCGATCTTCGGCGACCCCGCCAAGGTGGAATACCGCGACCTCAACTCCAGCGAGCGCTTCGCCGCCCTGGCCAGCGGTGAGGTGGATCTGCTCTCGCGCAACACCACCATGACCCTCAGCCGCGACGCGGCCGGCGGCAATGGTCTCAGCTTCGCCCCCCCCACCTTCTATGACGGTCAGGGGGTGATGGCGCCCAACGCCAGCGGCATCAAGACCCTCAAGGATCTGGCCGGCAAGCCGATCTGCGTGGAGAGCGGCACCACCACCGAGCTCAATCTGGCCGACCGGATGCGGGAGCTCAACGTGCCCTACACGCCGCTGAAATTCCAGAGCAGCGACCAGACGTATGCCGCCTACCTGGGCGGCCGCTGCGTGGCGGTCACCAGCGACCGCTCCCAGCTGGCGGGCAAGCGCACCAGCTTCCCCAAGCCGGATGACCACACCCTGCTGCCGGATGTGCTGAGCAAGGAGCCGCTCACCCCGGCCACCACCAACGCCGATCCCGCCTGGGCCGATGCCGTGCGCTGGGTGGTGTTTGCCCTGATGCAGGCGGAGGAGAGCGGC
>JBIKTO010000329.1:0-3682 GCA_044348065.1 Cyanobium sp. | reverse complement strand
GCAGGCCGGCCCGCTCCCGCAGCAGCTGGGGCATGGCGTTGAGCTCGATCAGGGCGCCACAGCCGGGCCCGAGGGGCTGGCGGATGTCCGCGGCCACCGCATCCACCCCGAGGGCATCGAGCCGCAGGGTGGCCGCCAGGGCCTCCACCATGCGGCGGGTGGCGGGATGGACCCGCCCGCTGACGTCCTGGCGCAGGCCGCCGCTGCTGACGTTGGCATTGAGGCGCAGCACCAGCTCCTGGTCCGCCGGAAGCACGCTTGCCAGGCTGAGGCCTGCGGCGGCGAGGCGCCCCTGCACCACCGCATCCACGCTCACCGGTCCGCTGACGCCATCGCGGGCGCGACGCCGCAGGCGATCGCGGTTGAGCGCCTCGATCAGCTCGGCCACGGAGCGCCGGCCATCGCCGCGGATGCGGGGCGGCTGGCGGCGCACCGCGAAGGCGAAGCGGCCGCCGAGCACCATCAGGCGGTGGTCGTCGCCTTCGATCTGCTCCTCCACCAGCACCACCCCCTCCCCATAGCGGGCGGCCTCCCGCCAGGCACGCCCCACCGCCGCCAGGTCGGCCAGCCCCACCGCCACGCCGCGCCCCTGCTCCTGGTCGATGGGCTTGACGACACAGGGCAGACCCACCCGCGCCACCGCCGCCGCCAGCTCCTCCTCGCCGCGCACCACCACCTGGCGGGGCACCGGCAGCCCCAGGCGCGCCATCAGCCGCAGGCTGCGGCACTTATTGGTGGAGAGAACGGCGCCGAAATGGGAATCGGCATCGGTGGAGCTGGCCACCACCCAGCGGCTGCGGGCGCCGTTGCCGAGCTGGTAGAGGCGGTTGTCGGGCTCGATCAACCAGCTGGCCAGGCCGCGGCGGTCGGCCTCCGCCAGCAGGGCCTCACTGAAGCCGTCGTTGCAGCAGCGCTGCACCAGCTCCCGCAGCCGCCGCAGACGGGGCAGCAGGGCAGCGGGGTCGCCGCAGAGGGGGCGCAGGGGCTGGAGGGAGGGGAGGGTGGCGAGCAGGTCGGCCGCCAGTGGCAGGGCCTCGCCGAGCAGGTCGAACTGGAGGCTGTCGAGGGCCAGGGCCGGCGCCGGGGCGAGGGGATCGTGGGGATCGTGGGGATCGTGGGGATCGTGGGGATCGTGGGGATCGGCGAAGGGATCGCCGTCGAGCGTCTCGGCCCGCACGGCGGCCGGCTGCAGCAGCCGGGCCGCCAGGGTGGCGATCCAGCCGGCGGGGTGGTCGGGCCGTTCCAGGGGTGGCTGCCAGTCGGTGGCGCCCCAGCGCAGGCCACCGGCCCGCAGCTCCACCTCCAGGGTCGCCCAGGCCGGCCAGGCGCCGTCGGTGGGGCGGTGCAGGGGCCAGTGCAGCAGCCAGGCGCGCCGCTCGCACCACGGCCCGGGGCCGAAGCTGCGGCGCAGCCGCGGGGGGATGGGGGGAGGGGCGGTCAACGGCGGACGCCAGCCAGGCCAGCATGGCCGCCCCCGGGCATCAGGCATCCCCCCTAGGGTGAAGGGATGGCCAAGCCCCGCCGCTTCTCGGCCGCCGGCCCGGCCCCCCGGGACCAGGCCCGCCGCATCGGCAACCTCTCGCTGCTGCTGCCCCCGCTGGCGGCCCCCGCCAGCCCGGTGGCCCAGTGCCTGCAGTCGCTGGAGCGGGACTGGCGGCGGGACGGCCATCTGGCGGCGCTGTGGCAGGCCTGGCCGCGCATCGCCGGCCCCCAGCTGGCGCCCCATTGCCGGCCGCTGCAGCTGCAGGCCGGTCTGCTCACCGTGGGGGCACCGCCCGGACCGTGGCTGCAGGCCCTGCAATACAACCGCCACCAACTGCTCGGCGCCCTGCGCGGCGCGGGCTTCACGGTGCGCGACCTGCGCCTGCGCCAGTACCACGGCCTGCCGGCGGTGCCGCTGGCCAGCCAGGCGGAGGAGCAGATCTGGGCGGCCCACCCCAGCCGCAGCGACGTGCACGGCATGGCGGACTGCCCGGCCTGCGGCCGGCCGGCCCCCACCGGCGAGATGGCCCGCTGGGGGCATTGCGGCTTCTGCCGGCGGGCCCAGCTGGCCTAGGGGGTCGCCTCAGGGCTGGGCGAACAGGGCCCGCCAGGCCCGCTCCTGGGCGGCGGCCTCCGGGGTGCCCTCGAGCGGGAAAGAAGCGAGGAAATCCTTGTCGGCGCTGGGCACGTAGGGCCCCTGCTTGAGCTCGAACATCACCGTGTCGGGCTCCAGGGCCACCAGGGTGTGGAGGGTGCCCTGGGGCAGCTCGATGCCCCGCAGCGGACCGGCGGCGTCGAGCCGCTCCCGGGCCAGCACCTGCCCCTGCTCGTCGAGCACCAGCAGGCCGATGGCCCCCTGAAGCACCAGGAAGCATTCGAAGCCGGCGGCCGGATCGGGGCGGCAGTGGCGGTGCGGGCGCACGTAGGTGCCGGGCTGGAGAGCGTTGAGGAAACGCTGCACCAGGTCGGGTTCGGCGTGCAGGTTGTGGTTGCGGCGCAGGCGGGGGGCCTGGCGGGCCTCGGCGGCCACGGCATCGAAGAGGGTCTGGTCGAGGCGTTGGAGCATGGGGAGATCAGGGGGCGAGCTCGGCACAGCAGGCGGCGAAGGCGGCGGCCGGATCGGCGGCGGCGCTGATCGGCCGGCCGATCACCAGTCGGGAGGCGCCGGCGGCGATCGCTTCAGCTGGCGCCATCACCCGCCGCTGGTCATCGCCGGCCGCGCCCGCCGGACGGATGCCCGGGGTGACAAGGGCGAAGGGCTCGGGGTGGGCGGCCCGCAGGCCGGCCACCTCCAGGGGCGAGCAGACGGCTCCCCCCACCCCGGCGGCAGCCGCCAGGGCCGCCAGGCGGGCGACATGCACGGGCACCGACTCGGTGATCGCCAGCTCGGCGGCGAAGCGCTCCGGCGGCCAGCTGGTGAGCACGGTGACCGCCAGCAGGGTGGGGGCCTCCAGGCCGGCGGCGGCGGCCCCCTCCCGGGCCCCCGCCTGCGCCGCCACCAGGGCCTCGCTCCCCGCGGCGGCATGCACGGTGATCAGCTCCGCCCCGAGCCGGGCGGCGCTGCGGCAGGCGCCGGCCATGGTGGCCGGGATGTCGTGGAACTTGAGGTCGAGGAACACCCGCAGCCCGCGCTGCCGCAGCCGCAGCACCACCTCAGGCCCGGCGGCGCTGAACAGCTCGAGCCCCACCTTCACCCAGCGCAGCTCCGGAATGGCCTCCACCAGGGCCAGGGCGGCGGCGGCATCGGGGCGATCGAGGGCCAGGATCAGGCGATCGGCGGCGGCTGGCATCGGGCGCGGGGACCGGGCGAGGGCATGGGGTGGCCTGGCGCCATGATCATCGTATGGAGCGAGTGCGAGAAAAACCACGGCTTTGATCCAGGTGAGGTCCTGCTGCTCCGGTGGAGCACCAACCCTGCAATGCGACTGGACTTCAAGACGAGTAGGAGGCACCCGATCTAGAGGTTCAATTTAGATCCTGCGGCAACGGCTCAACTGGTGAGTCAGCAATTACATGGCTTCTGAAGCATGGCTGGAACCTCGTGATGTCTTGGCATTGAACGCTTCGATGGCATGGCGGCGGATGTCGATCACGGCATGGAGATCGCTCGCCAGCCTCGGATGCTCATCGAGCAAGACCGAAAGGGTGGATCCATCGATGACCAGCACGCGCACATCGCCAATTGCCCGCACGCTGGAAT
>JBIKTO010000035.1:0-11085 GCA_044348065.1 Cyanobium sp. | reverse complement strand
GCCGGATGGCCTGGGAGCTGATCAGCACCGCCTCAGGGCCCAGTTACACCCTGGCAGCCGCTGACGTGTCCTATCAGGTGATGGTGGTGGTGGCGGTGCCCAGCGATGGCGGCAGCCAGCGCAGCGCATCAGCCCCCATGGGGCCGGTGCAGGGAGTGGCGGCGGCTCCGTGAGCCGCCCTGGCAAGCACTCAGCGATCGAGCAGGGATTCCTGCTGCTTGACCAGCTCAAAGAACTCCTGCTTGAGACTGGGATCGATGCGGAAATCGCCGCGTACCACCGAATTGACCATGCTGGTCTGGGGTTCCTTCACGCCGCGCCACTTCATGCAGTAATGCTTGGCCTTCACCAGGATCGCCAGACCCTGGGGTTGGCAGAGGCGCTCGATCTCATCGGCCAGGATCATCACCGCCTCCTCCTGGATGTGGGGGCGTGAGAACACCCAGTCGGCCACGCGGGTGAATTTGGAGAGGCCGATCACCCGCTCGCCCGGCTTGATGCCGATCCAGCAACTGCCCAGAATCGGCACCAGGTGGTGCGAGCAGGCGGAGCGCACGGTGATCGGGCCCACGGTATAAATCTCGTCGAGCTTCTTGACGTTGGGGAAACTGGCGATCTTCGGTTGGGCCAGATAGCGGCCCTTGAACACCTCCTGCAGATACATCCTGGCCACCCGCTCCGCCGTCTCAGCGGTGTTGTGGTCGTTATCGATGTCGATCACCAGGCTGCGCAGCAGGTCGCGCACCCGGTCGGTCACCTCCTCCTGCAACAGCTCAAGTTCACCCTCGCCGATCTGGGCGGAGATGTTGTCGTTGGCCAGAAAGGGGGTGCCGGATTCCTCGAGACGGCGGCGGATCCGCAGGCTCACCGGCACGGGCACCGCCGGGCTGGCCGGGGAGAGGGAATCGCTTCGGTCGTTGACGCCGCGGTCACTGACGCCCCGCTCGCTGGTGCGCTCAGGGCCGCGGCGGGGTAGGTCGCGGCTGCCGAGGCCGTTGGGGAGGGTTGAGGTCATGGAGGGTTTCAGAAGGCGCCGGCTGCCGGCATCAGGGTGAGGTCCTCGACGGTCTGGTCGGAGGGTTGCTGGGCGAGGTAGAGGAGGGCGTCGGCGGCCTGTTCGGGCGCAAGCATGGCACGGCGATCGAAGGAACTGGTGACGGTTTCGCTGTCCCAGAGGGGGGTATTCACCGAACCGAGGGTGAGGGTGGCGACGCGAATGGCATGGTCGCGCTCCTCGATCGCCAGGCAGCGGCTGAAGGATTGCAGTGCCGCCTTGCTGACGCAGTAGGCCCCCCAGTCCGGGAAAGCGGCCCGTGCCGCATGGCTGCTGACGTTGATGATCAGCCCGCCACCGGCGGCGCGCAGTGTCGGCAACAGGGCCTGGCAGACGGCGAAAACGCTGGTGAGGTTGAGGTCCAGCAACCACTTCCAGCGCTCCAGGGGCATCTCCGCCAGGGGTCCAGTCCAGGCGGCGCCGGCGTTGTTGATCAGCACCTGGGGGGTGAGCCCCCGCCCGCAGAGCTCGGCGAGGGCGGGGCCGATGGTCGCCGCTGACGCCAGATCGATGCCGGCGGTTTCCACGCGTCGGCCCTGGGCCCGCAGCTCCAGGGCCAGGGCTTCGAGCTCCGCTCCCGGCCTGGCCACCAGCAGCAGGTCGTGGCCGGCGGCGGCGAAGCGGCGGGCGGCGGCCGCGCCGATCCCGCGGGAGGCGCCGGTGATCAAGGTGGTGGGCAACCGAGGGGGGAAGACGGAAGTCAAACCCTAGAGGGCCCGCACCGGCTCGGTCGCCGAGCTCTCCAGGAAGCGGCCTATGCGCCGGAACTTGGCATAGCGGCGATCCAGCAGCTCCGCCTCCGGAACGGAGAGCAGGTCCTTGAGCTGCCCGAGAATCGCCTGTTTGAGCGTCTCTGCGGCCTGCAGCGGGGCCCAGTGGTTGCCTCCGGAGGGCTCCGTGAGCACCGCGTCGACGATGCCGAGCTGCTGCAGATCGGGGCCGGTGATCCGCAGCGCCTCCGCCGCCTGGGGCGCCTTGGCCGCATCCCGCCAGAGGATCGACGCGCAGGCCTCCGGGCTGGCCACCGTGTACACGCTGTGTTCAAACATCAGCAGGCGGTCGGCCACCCCGATGCCCAGGGCTCCACCGGAGCCCCCCTCGCCGATCACGGTGGCGATGATCGGCACCCGCAGGCGGAACATCTCCCGCAGGTTCACGGCGATCGCCTCCCCCTGGCCCTGCTCCTCCGCCAGCACCCCGGCGTAGGCGCCGGGGGTGTCGATGAAACTGATGATCGGCAGGCGGAAACGGTCGGCGTGATCCATCAGGCGCATCGCCTTGCGATAGCCCCCCGGGGAGGCCATGCCGAAATTGCGGGCCACGTTCTCCTTCATGTCCCGTCCTTTCTGGTGGCCGAGCAGCAGCACCGCCTGACCGGCGATGCGGCCGACCCCACCCACCAGGGCCATGTCATCGGAGCCGCGCCGGTCGCCGTGCAGCTCGATCCAGCTGTCGGTGATCAGCTGGATGTAATCGAGCGTGCTCGGCCGCTGAGGATGGCGCGCCACCTGGATCTTCTGGGAGGGGGTCAGGGCGTTGAAGATCTCCTCCCGGCGCCGGGCGGCCAGGGTCTCCAGCTGGAGCAGCTGCTGGCTCACATCCACCTCGGAATCGCGGGCCAGCTGGCGGATCTGCTCGATCTGCTCCTCCAGCTCCACCAGCGGTTTCTCGAAGTCCAGGAGAGCGCGACGGGCCATGGTGCTGAGGGGTGGCGAGGGGGGTGACGAAAGCGGGGCGCTCAGGCGGCGGGAACGGCGGCCGGCACAGCGGCCGCCGCCTTCAGTTCGAGGGCCCGGAACCCATGGCGCAGGGAGGCCTCACCGATCTGATCCATGCGCTCCAGGCGGATGTTGTTGCGGCCCCAGCTGAAATTGGTGTGCAGCCCTTCGAAATCGAGCAGCATCGCCTCAGCGAAGCAGGCGAACATCTGGCGCTGCGGCCGGGCCATGTCGGCGGCGAGGGCCACCACCTGCCAGTCGATGTCGCGGTGGAACTCGACGATGCCGCCTTTCAGCACATGCACCCCCTCGGCGGCAGCCTTGCTGTCGAGATTCTTGGGGTAGCCCCCGTCGATCATCAGGCAGGGCCGCTTCAGGGAGCCCACATCGATGCTCAGGCTCTCCGGCAGGCTCGCCACCCACACCACCACATCGGCCTCCGGCAACGCCTCCTCCAGCGGCAGGATGCGCCCCCCCCCCAGGGCGGCCTGCAGATCCCGCAGCGGTTGTTCCTTGCGGGCCACCAGCAGCAGTTCGCCCACGCCGGTGCGCTCCCGCAGCCACTGGCAGACGGCGCTGCCGATATCCCCGGTGGCGCCGATCACCGCCACCTTGGCCCGGGCCAGATCGATGCCCAGGCGGGGCGCGCTGCTCTCCACCTGGCGGCAGATCACCCAGGCGGTGTGGGTGTTGCCGGTGGTGAAGCGTTCCCAGGCCAGGGTGGTGGCACGCACCTGCTGCTCACGCAGCAGGTTCATGTCCTCAAAGATGATCGAGGTGAAGCCCCCCAGGGCGCTGATATCGATGCCGCTCTTCTGAGCGAGCTCCATGGCGTTGAGCACCTTGCGCTTGGCGGTCTTGAAGCGCCGCAGCATCTCGGGAACGAACACCGAATCGATGTAGGCACCCTCGATCGTCTGGCCGGTGGCACTCACCACCTGGAAACGCTCCACCAGCTGGGGTGGAGCGCTGCACCACATGTCGAGGTCGCCGGCGGCGTACTCGGGATAGTCGAGGCGTTCGGCCAGAGCGCGGGCGGCCTCGAAGCTGGTGGAGTGACCGATCAGGCCGAACATGCGCGCAAACGGGGCCGGGGGCAGGGGAGCCGGCTGTCACCGGCGACACATCCTGCCACGCATGATCCTGGGGGCCGAACCTCAGCCCACCAGGGCCGCCGCCGCCATGCGGGCGATTTCCCGGGGGGCGAAGCCGATCTCCGTGAGCGCTTCCTGGTAGGCGATCAGGAAATCCTCGATCAGATCCTCCTTGGCCATCTGCAGCACTGCGGCGTCGGTGGCGACCCGCTCGAGCATGCGGCGCACGTGGGGGAGGTTGTCGCGGTTGGCCTGCTCCAGCTCGGCGCGACTGGCCTCGAAGTGGGTTTTCAACCACTCCTGGCCGTAGTTGAGGTGGGTGTACTCGTCCTTGACCACGCCTTCGGTGATCTTGCGGGCGAAGGGATCGGCGACCGGGATATAGATGTGGTAAGCGGCGATGGCGAAGGCCTCGATCAGCAGGGCCTGGATCAGCAGGCAGGTCACCACCTTGCCCTCCGCCAGGGCGGCCTGGAAGTTGTCGCGCAGGGGCGAGAAGAACTCGCGGGCAAAGGGCATGTCGGCACTCACGCCGAGGTTGGTGCCACAGGCGGTGAAGCCCTTCATGTGCTTCAGCTCCATCCGGGCCAGCCGGGCCAGCTCCTCGGCCTGATCAGGAAGGAGGCTGCCGATGGCGATGTAGTTGTCATGGGCCTCCTGCTCGCCCTCGATCACGATGGCGTTGATGCGGCTGTAGGCGTCCTTGTAGGCCTCGCTGGCGAAGTCGGGCAAGTCCTCGCCCGTCACGGCACCGGGAACGGTCGTGCTGGTTTCGACGGTCGGCATGGGGGCCGCAAGGAAAGGATCCGCTGGACTGTAATCAACCCACGCCGGAAGTCGGAGGCCAGTCGCTGCGCAGCAGGGCGTCAAGCCGGCGGCGCCAGCCCTCCACCAGGCGCTCGAACAACTCCGCCCCCAGGGCGGCCGAAGCATCCCGGGGGTCGCCGATCACGCCGCTGACACTCAGCTCCCGGGTCCGCCAGGCGCAGGGGGCCTGGCCCTCCAGGCTCCATCCCGGCGGGATCCCCGCCAGCTCCAGACCATCGGCCCGGCGCTGCGCGCCGGTGAGCTCCGGCGCCAGGTGGAGCATCAGGGAGGTTTCGGCCAGCCCGGCATGCAGCCCCTGGCTGCGCTCCGGTTCCGGGATCAGGGCACCGACACCCTCCGGACCGCGCCAGAGGAAGCAGGGGAGCACCGCCAGGAGCGGCTGACGGTCGCGCAGCTGGCGGGCCGCCACCTCCAGCAGGCCGATCTGGCCGCCGTGGGCGTTGAGCAGCACCAGACGCTGGAAGCCGGCCGTGGCCAGATCCTCACCCACGGCCCCCACCAGGGCGAGGATCAGCTCGGCGGGCAGGCTGAGGGTGCCGGGGAACCCCCGATGCTCGGGGGAGAAACCGAGGCTCTGCACGGGCAGGCGCCAGATCGGCAGATCCGGATCGAGCCGCTCCAGCACCGCCTCGCACACCCGTTCCGCGAAGAGGGCATCGGTGCCCAGGGGCAGGTGGGGCCCGTGCTGCTCGATCGCCCCGAAGGGCCAGAGCACGGTGCTGCCGGGCTGGGACGCCCGCTGGTGCAGCTCCGGCCAGCTGAGCTGATCCAGCCGCCGGATCGGAGGGGGAGGAGCGGCAGCGGGCGGTTCGGAGGGGGGCGGCAGGGGAGGGGGCATGGCGGCGGTCGCCGGTGGGTCGCGTTGCGCTCCGTACAGTGATAAGTCCCGTCCTCCCCTGAGGCCATGGCCGCAAGCGGCAAGCCTGCCCAGACCCCCGCCCCGGCATCGGCCCAGCGCCCCGCCGCCCGAGGTCCCCAACCCCCGGCCGGCGGGACCCAGCCCCCTCGCCGGCCCCCCCAGGTGCTGATGATCCGCAAGGAGGAGGCCAGCGCCGCTCCGGCGGAGCCCGGGGCGCCGGCCGCCGAACCGCTGCCCCCGGTCCCGGCCGCGTCGGTCCCGGCCGCGCCGGTCCGCCGCGTCGACGAGGACGACGATCTGGGGGGGGTGACGATGGCCGATCTGATGGGTCCCGAGCCCACCCGCGGCCGGCGCTCGGAGAGCCGCCGCGCCCCATCCGTCGCCGGGGATGCCGCGGGCCAGGCCGCTGCCTTCCGCAGCGTTGACGACTTCGACTTCGACGAACAGGCGTTCCTGGCCGCCCTGGATGAGAACGAGCCGGTGGGGGCCACCGGCGAGGTGGTGCCCGGCGTGGTGATCGGCGTCGAGAGCGACGGGGTGTACGTCGACATCGGCGGCAAGGCCCCCGGCTTCATGCCCAAGAAAGAGTGCGGCCTGGGGGTGATCACCAACCTCAAGGAGCGGTTTCCGAAGGGGGCGCCGGTGGAGGTGCTCGTCACGCGCGAGCAGAACGCCGACGGCATGGTCACGATCAGCGCCCGGGCCCTGGCCCTGCGCCAGAGCTGGGAGAAGGTGCGCCAGCTGGAGAAGGAGGGCAAGGTGGTCCAGGTGAAGATCAACGGCTTCAACCGCGGCGGCGTCACCTGCGATCTGGAGGGGCTGCGGGGCTTCATCCCCCGCTCCCAGCTGAACGAGGGTGAGAACCACGAGGCGCTGGTGGGTCGCACCCTGCCGGTCGCCTTCCTGGAGGTGAACGTGGAGACGCGCAAGCTGGTGCTCTCCGAGAAGCGGGCGGCGACCGCGGCGAAGTTCGCCGAGCTGGAAGTGGGCCAGCTGGTGGAGGGTCAGGTGGTGGCGGTGAAGCCCTACGGCTTCTTTGTGGATCTCGGCGGGATCAGCGGCCTGCTGCACCACTCCAGCGTCACCGGGGCCGCCCTGCGCGACCTGCGGGAAGCCTTCCAGCAGGGCGACCGGCTCAAGGCCCTGATCACCGATCTCGATCCCGGCCGCGGTCGGATCGCCCTCAGCACCGCCCTGCTGGAGAACCAGCCGGGCGAACTCCTGATCGCCCGCGACACGGTGATGGCGGAGGCCGCCGAGCGGGCCAACCGCGCCCGCTCCCTGCTGCGCACCCAGGAGCAGGCGGCCGGATGAGCGCGGTGGCGGCCCCGGACTGGGAACTCGATTTTTACTCCCGGCCGATCCTCGAGCCCGATGGCAAGAAGCGCTGGGAACTGCTGATCTGCGCCAGCCCCGGGACGGGGCCCGGCGACAGCGCCCCGGGCTTCCGGTGGCTGCGACCCTGCCCCGCCGGCTCGGTCAATTCGATCTGGCTGCGGGAGGCGATCGAAGCCGCCCTGGCGGAGGCCCAGGCCCAGGGTCTGGGTCGTCCCCGCCGGCTGCGCACCTGGCGGGCTTCGATGCGGCCGATGGTGCAGCGGGCGGCCGAGGGCCTCGGCCTGGAGCTGGTGCCCAGCCGCCGCTGCTATGCCCTGCTCGACTGGCTGCGGCAGCGGGAAGCCGAGGTGTACCCCGGCGAGCCCGGCTACCTGGCGGGGCCGCTGGCCCCCCCACCGGATCCCGTGCGCTCCCCGCCCCTGCCGCTGCCGGAGGTGGCCCGCGGCGATCGCTGGAGCTGGGCCACCCTGAGCGCCGACGCCCTGACGGAAGCCAGCGCCTGGCCGATCGACTTCGCCGCTTTGGCGGCCATTCCCCCCCTCGCCGATGCCGGCGTGCCGGTGCCCGGCGTCCGCCTGTTCAGCCGCTCCCGGGCCCTGGCCATGGCCGGCTGGCTGGCGGGTCTGGAGCCGGCCAGGCTGGCGGTGAACGGCCGCCAGCTGGTGCTGGAGGCGGGCCTGGAAGACCGTTGGCTGCTCAGCGACCTGCCGCCCCAGGAGGCCGCCGCCGCGGCCGAGGCCCTCGCGACGGCGCGCCGCCAGGCCGGTGGCCTGCAGTTTCTGGCGGTGCAGAGCGACGAGGAGGCCACCCGCCTGCAAGGCTTCTGGTTGCTGCGCGACCTGCCCGATGGCTGAGGCGCTCGAGCCCCCGTTCGACCGACCGGACGCCGGCTTCAACAACCTGGAAGGCTGGACCTGGATCGGCACCTACGGCGGTTTTTACCTGCAGGCCAACCTGTTGGCGGAGTTTGAGCACGGCTTCTTCACCCGCCAGTGGCAGGGCCGCCCCCCGGAGGTGCTGGCGGGCTTCCTCAGCGCCGGGGTCAGCGTGCACCGTCCGCAGCAGATCCACAGCGCCGTGGTGCTGGCGGCCAGCGCCGCCGGCGCCGAGCCCTGGCCTGAGGCCGATGGCCTGGTGAGCGATGCCGGCGGCCAGAGCCTCTGGGTGTGCGGGGCCGACTGCACACCGGTGCTGATCGCCGATCCGGCCAGCGGCCGGGTGGCCGCCTGCCATGCGGGCTGGCGGGGGGTGGCCGGCCGGATCCTGCCGGCGGCGATCGCCGCGATGGAGGCCGCCGGCAGCCGCCGCGAGCAGCTGCTGGTGGCCCTCGGGCCGGCGGTGAGCGGCGCCCGCTACCAGGTGGAGCGTCCCGTCAGCCTGGAGGTGGCCCAGGCCCTGCGCCCCAGCCGCCGCGAGCCGGTGGAGGCGCTGGCGGAGCTGAGGGATTGCGGCGCCCTCCAGGATGACCCCGACCCCAGCCGGGACCGCCTCGACATCCGCCTGGCCAGCCTGCGGCAGCTCGCCCATGAGGGGATCGAGCGCTCGCGGCTGGCACTCTGCCCCCTGTGCACGGTGGCCGAACCGCTGCTGTTCCACTCCTGGCGCCGCGATCAGGTGAAAGCGGTGAACTGGAGCGGCATCGTCGATCAGTCCTGAGGCCAGAGGCTGAGCTGCAACGCCGCGGGATCGACGGGGCGGGCGCGCCGGCCGCGGCGAGTCCGGGTTCCGGCCGCCGAGGCGGCTGCCGGGGAGGGGAAGCGGCTGGCGCCGAGCCAGCTGAGCAGCGCCCGGCGAGCGGGGGCATCGATGCGCTCCAGGTCGAGGGGGGCGGGCAGCAGGGCGGTGACGCCGGCGCTGGCCCAGGCCAGTTCCGCCTCGGGGAAGCGCGCCGCCGCGAAGGGCCGGGGATCCGCGCCCAGGGGGGAGAGACCCGCCAGGGGATCGCCGCCGGGAGCCTGCCGTTGCCGCTCCAGCCGCTCCAACCGCCGCCGCCGGGCCTGCTCGTAATCGAGCACCGGTGCCGGATAGTCGGCGCGGCGCGGCGGGGCCCCGAGCTGGTCGTTGGTGAGATCGGCGAGCTCCGGCAGCCAGCGGCGGATGAACACCCCCTGGGGATCGCAGCGGTCCACCGCCACCTGGCCGGGGTGGTAGATGCGGGTCCAGGCGCCGCTGCCCACCTGGGTGGCGCCCGCCTGCATCGCCCACTGCCAATGGTCGATCGGGCAGTCGCCATCGATCAGGTGGCGCATGTAATGCAACGCTCCCCAACGCCAGTCGATGCCGCAGAGATTGGTGAGGAAACTGGCGGCGATGGCGCGGCTGCGGAAATTCAGCTCGCGCCAGCCTCCCTCCGCCAGCAGGCAGCGGGCGGCGGCATCCACGATCGGAAAGCCGGTGCGGCCGTCGCGCCAGGCGGCGTAGAGCTCCTCCTGCTGCCCATCCAGCAGGGCCGCATCCGGGTCGTCGTGGCAGCTCCAGAGGGGGCGGATCTCGAGTTGGGGGAGATAGCGGAAGCGCTGGGCCATGCCCGCGCCCCAGCGCAGGCGGCTGAACAGCTGGCGGGCGCTGCGGCGCCGGCCCGGATCGGGGTCGGTGGCCAGGGGCCGGAGCTCATGCAGCGCGCGGCGGGCGCTGAGCACCCCGAACTTCAGATAGGGGCTCAGGCCGCTGGTGACCCGGGCGGCGGGGTAACTGAGCTGCCAGTAATAGGTGCGGGCTGCGGGGCCATCGCGGAAGCGGCGCAGCAGGGCCAGGGCGGCCTCGGTGCCGGCGGGGGGCAGGGGCTTGCCGTCGGCGCACAGGCCCAGCCGCGCCAGGTCGGGGATGGGAGAGGGTTCGAGGTCGGGCGGCACCTGCACCCGCGCCGGGGCCGGCAGGGGCGCCTCCGCCATCGCCGCCAGCCAGGAGCGTCGCCAGGCCGGATAGGGGAGCAGCTCAGCGGTGGCCCCCGGCGGTTCGATCCAATGCAGCGGCACCCCGTCGCGCTGCAGGGCCGCCGCCACGCGGGCATCCCGCAGCCGCCCGACGATGCGCTCGCTGTCGGTGTGGGCCATCACCCGCTGGGCGCGCCAGCGGCGGGCCAGCTCGGGCAGCAGCCGCAGCGGATCGCCGTGGCACACCAGCAGGCGGGCGCCGCGGCGGCGCAGGTCGCCATCGAGGGCCTGAAGGCAGGCGAGCAGGAACGCCACCCGCGCCACGCCGGTCTCGGGGTGATGGAGCAGGGCGGGATCGAGCACAAACAGCGGCAGCACGGCGCCGAGCCGGCAGGCCTGCTGCAGAGCCGGATGGTCGTCGAGGCGCAGATCGCGCCGGAACCAGAGAATCGTCAGACCCATCGTTCCTGGTCAGGGATGAGCTAGAGCGCGGCCGTGTGGTTGCATGGGCTGGCGATGACTGGCTGAATTCAAGATCCTGACGTTTGCGATGGCGGCCGACTTGCAGCTCGGACGGCGGGATGAGAGAATGCACAGGAAGCAATTTTCTCGCGTCATGCTCACTGGTGCCGACCTGCTCGCCAAGGTCAAGGAGTTGGGTGATGTCAGCAAATCTGACCTCGTTCGCGCCTGCGGCTATGTCTCGTCCAAGAAGGATGGGACCGAACGGCTGAACTTCACCGCCTTCTATGAGGCCCTCCTCAATGCCAAGGGCGTCGATTTCGGCGCCGCCCCCAAAGCCGGCAAAGCTGGACGAAAACTGAGCTTTGCCACCAAGGTGCAGTTCAACGGGAACCTGATGGTAGGCAAGGCCTACACCGCCATGCTCGACCTCAAGCCCGGCGACGAGTTCGAGATCAAGCTCGGCCGCAAGCAGATTCGCCTGGTTCCCCTCGGTGCGGAGGAGGAAGAAGGCTGAGGCCCACCGCCTCTGCCAGCTTGATGCCATCGATCGCTGCCGAGAGGATCCCTCCGGCGTAACCCGCCCCCTCACCCCCGGGATACAACCCGGGGGTGTTCACGCTCTCCAGGGTATGGGGATGGCGCGGCATCCTCAGCGGTGATGACGTGCGCGTCTCGATCGCGGTGATCAGGGCCCCCGCATCCAGGAAGCCGCTCAACTGCTTCCCAAACTCCGGCAGGGCCTCCCGGATCGCCGCCAGCACAAAGGGGGGCAGGCACGTCTGCAGATCCCCCATCCGTACACCGGGCTGATACGAGCCGCCCAGCACAGGCTCGCCAGCCAGTTCTTCACCAGCTT
>JBIKTO010000328.1:0-3701 GCA_044348065.1 Cyanobium sp. | reverse complement strand
CGATCAAGACCGTACTCAGTAGCGCAGCTTTTCCAGCCAACAGCGCACGGGCTTTCACCGTCACAGGTCAGTCGGGCGTGTTTGTGGCACTTAATAACGCGACCGCTGGGTTCAGCAGCGCTACGGATGCCCTTCTGCACCTGAGTAGTTTCAGTCTAAGCGCCACCAATCCGATCATTATTTTATAAGGCAATAGCCGATGCCAAACCCGGAACGCTTCCAACTTTTTCATCCGCCTGCTGCAGAGGGCGTCACGGGACAGCAACCCTGGAACGGCGAATGTGCCAGTCTGGCGGATCCGCTCCAGCAAACGGTTTCTCGCCCATGCCCATCGCCCATGGAGATGGTGGTGGCGCGAATCTGAAGCAGCACCACAAAAGCCAGCAGTCCGTCAGCTTCCGTCTCCGGCTTTTCCCCATCGGGGGAGGGTATGCGTCCAATACTGTGGGCTGGACCGCAACAATCGCTCCACACCTGTCCCTTCAGTTTGATCAAGAAAGCCTGAACATCTTCCCCCTGTAGGAGCGCTATCCAGGCTGCTCGGCCAGGGCAGAAAAGCGACAGAGTCTAGGAGTACTGTCTCACCAGGACATTCAGCGACCAGCAAAGTTGAAGGCACGGCTGGGGACTGATGCCACAGAAGGTCATGTGGCGCCTGCGGCCGAAATCAAGCCCCAGCTAGCGAGGCAGCAAGAGGGTTCGTTCCTCTGAGGTCTGGAACGGCATGGCCTACGCCCACTCACCAGGCAGGATTTTGAGGCACTGTTCAGCCTTGTCGTTTCTCCTTGGATGCAAAGCCTGGTGCGCAATGGCTGGAGATCCAAGGCTCTGTAAGCCTTTCGCCATTCGCCAGAACGATGGCGAACACTCAGGTGCCCGCTATGGCGGTCAAGGTCTTGAGCGCCTTAACACCGTCCATGCGTCAACGCAGCATTCGTTCCCGGCGGATGGATGTCAGTCAGGCGGTCGGGTGGGTATCCATGGGGGGTGAGGTCAGTGGAACGGCGGTGACACCCGGACCATGGCGACCTCACAGCCCCTTGTCAGCGAAATAACCTGCTCCTACCGCAAGCCTGGGGCCAGGGCCTCTTGGGAAACCCTCATGTTTCGCTTTGCGCCAGGCGCCCCCAGCCGTCCGCGCGCTGTCCTTGCATGGAGGGAAGTGCCCAGGTCTCCCCAGGCCCACCCATGACCACCACTCTCCAGCCCCCCGCCCCCACCGATGCCAGCCGCCGCGAGGACGGTGAGGGCAGCGTGCAGGTGCATCAGGACGACGCCCTGCGGATTGAGGAGGGGGCCCTGGTGATCGCCGTGTACGGCAAGGGGGGTATCGGCAAGAGCACCACCTCCTCCAACCTGTCGGCCGCCTTCTCCAAGCTGGGCAAGCGGGTGCTGCAGATCGGCTGCGATCCCAAGCACGATTCCACCTTCACCCTCACCAAGCAGATGGTGCCCACGGTGATCGACATCCTGGAAACCGTGGATTTCCACACCGAGGAGCTCAGGCCCGAGGATTTCATGTTCGAGGGCTTCAACGGCGTGCAGTGCATCGAGGCTGGCGGCCCCCCGGCTGGCACCGGCTGCGGCGGCTATGTCACCGGCCAGACGGTGAAGCTGCTCAAGGAGCACCACCTGCTGGAGGACACCGACGTGGTGATCTTCGATGTGCTGGGTGATGTGGTGTGCGGCGGCTTCGCGGCGCCCCTGCAGCATGCCCACTACTGCCTGATCGTGACCGCGAACGATTTTGATTCGATCTTCGCGATGAACCGGATCATCGCCGCCATCCAGGCCAAGGCCAAGAACTACAAGGTGCGCCTCGGCGGCGTGGTGGCCAACCGCAGCAAGGACACCGACCAGATCGACAAGTTCAACGACCGGGTGGGCATGAAAACCATGGCCCACTTCCAGGATGTGGACGCAATCCGCCGCTCCCGCCTGAAGAAGTGCACGATCTTCGAGATGGAGCCCAGCCCGGAGGTGGAGGCTGTGCAGCAGGAATACCTCAGCCTAGCCCGCACGATGCTGGAAAACGTGCAGCCCCTGGAAGCCGAATCCCTGAAGGACCGGGAGATCTTCGACCTGCTGGGCTTCGACTGATGGCCTGGGGAGAGCCTGGTGGAGGCGCCCGCACGGCGGGTCATCAGGCTGGGCCCGGGCCGAACCCGCTGCGCCCAGAACCGGGGCAAGGGGTGAGATTTTTGTCAGGGTTCGAAGGCAATCCACGCCCGTGGCGAGCCAATGGGTCGAAAACCAGACCCCGCAGTGAGTCTCAGCGGATCTTCGCCAAAGAACCGCCGACGTTGGCCATCCCAAGTTGACAGCATTTCTACTGAGAGCTAAATTGGAGCGAACCTTGACCCCAGGTCTGGGTAGCCCCTCCCAATACCCACCCTCTATTCCGCCGAAACCATGGTCCTCACTACAGCTTTCAAGGTCTCTCAGGCATTGAAGCCCCTGGCTCTTCTTGGCTTGGCCTCTGTCGGCATGGCTGTGCTGGCGGGACAGCCCGCTTCAGCTCTCACCTACGGGCTCGACAACACCAATAATGGTGCCAACCCGCTTCCGACAGGCGTCATTGACCGCTTCGCCTCAAGCACGACTAATCAACTCCTGCGGACCTTCCAGATGGGTCCTCTGGACGCCTATCTGAAAGAAATTTCCCTCGGCTACAGCACCGGTCAGGCAATCTCTCAACCCCTTACCGTCAGTATTTATGAGGTTAGCGGTAGTACCGTCTCCACCACTACGACCTCGGGCGTCCTTGGCACCGGAACTTTCAGCTTAACCGGAACAGGTGGTCACTCCACTCCTCTGTACACGACCCTGCCGATTGGTACCAGTTCACTGACCAGCTACATGTTCCAGGCTGGTAAGACCTACGGTCTTTCTTTCAATGGTCCTGGAACTAATGCTGGCCCTCTCAATCTTCGGACCTGCCCCGCTGCAGGTTCCTGCCTCGGCTCTAATTTCGTGACGGCTGGCGGAGTCTCCATTCCCGTCGTCGCCGGTGGCCCTGATGCATACGTTGGTCAGCCTGGCAGCTGGTCAGGAGCTTCAGTCCTAGATCAGACCGCTTACATGGAGATCCAGTTCGCGCCTGTGCCCGCACCGGCCCTCATGGGTTTCAGCTCCCTCAGTGGTCTGATGGTGTACTCCCGTCGCCTCCGTTCGCGGATCAAAGGCGCTGCTGCCTGAAGCTTCCCCTTCCACTCTCTCCGGCCCGCCTTCTTCAGGCGGGCTTTTTTTTGACCGTCTTTCTCTTGCGACCAGCTCCCTAGATTTCTGCCGCAGCCCGTTCCACCAGTCGCCGTGCTATCGCCTGCACGCCGGTGTGCTGGTAGGTGTCCGTAAAGGCATCAAGGAAGCTGGCTAGCTGCTCAAAGCCCCCCTGCCAGGGGCCCAGGGTGCTCTCCAGGGCCCTCACAGCCTTCTGGCCGGTGAGCCCGAGGCCGCCTACAAAGCCCCCAGCCCAACCCAACCAGGTGTCCACCCCCTGGCGTAGGAAATTCAGATGGGCCTCATCACCCCGGCCCGGGATCAGGGGCGCCATCCCCGCATAGGCCGGCAGATCTCGCAACTGTCGAGGAGCCACCTGGGAGAGCAAGTCATCCAGGCGATGCAGCGCCTGGTCACCGAGGGGCAACAGGGCGTCGAAACACACCAGCGCCGCCATCCTCACGCTCGCCTCACCGGCGTAT